>CAYFJM010000056.1:0-9967 GCA_964343415.1 uncultured Vicinamibacteraceae bacterium
AGAAAGAGATATGGAACAGGTCGGAGGCAGACCGCCCGCCATAGAAGAGCGTTGTTTCGATTCCGCGTTCTCGGAGTTGTTCCGCTAATGTTGCGAACGGCGCAAGCCCGACGCCACCGGCCACCATCCATCCGTGCGTTGGTGGTTCTACGAGTGTGAACGGTGAGCCAAGTGGACCGAGGCACTGAATGTGTTCGCCAGGTTTAATGGCAAAAAGGTCCCGTGTGACGACGCCAACTTGTTTGCTCAGCAATGAAAGTCCTAACACGGCTCCACTGCTATCGCGTATGACTTCGAACACCGAAAACGGACGACGCAGGAGGGGTTCACGACCGATCGCACGTTTCACCATGACAAATTGACCAGGTCGACTGTTCCGAGCGATTTCAGGGGCTTGCAACTCGAGTACGTTGTAAGAATCTGACAACCTACGGTTCGTAAGTACAGTGGCAGTTACGTCCACCGGAATTGGCACGGTCGGAGTATACTCGACGCTTCCGCAATCAACTTGATACCTCTTTTGATTTAGTTCTACCTCGGTCGAGAATCGTCACCTTTAGGACCACCGACTTCCGAGCCCTTGCCTCGCTGTGCCAAGCAGAATAAAATCAGGGCTACTCTTTAATGGCGTCCCGGTGAGGGCGCGAAGAGGTGATAAGTGGAAAGGCTAACTTCTTACAGTCCGCGCCGCCCTGGCGCCTTAAACGTTTCCATTTGTCCTCAAGTTTTTCTCTGTCAGGGTTTCCTGTGCCGGTAATGATGGAATCAGAACGTATCGGGCGCACTCTTACCCGTATTGCGCACGAAGTTGTTGAACGCAATCGTGGTGTTGACGATATTGCACTGGTTGGTATCCGGCGCCGTGGCGTTCCGATTGCGGAGCGAATCGCACATATTCTCGCTAGTATCACTGGACGTAACGTGGAGACTGGTGCCCTCGATATTACTCTCTATAGAGACGACCTTATGCGTCATGCAGTTGCTCCGCAACCTCTTTTACGGGAAACGGACATTCAGTTTTCAATCGACGACCGACGTATTTTGCTTGTTGACGACGTTCTCTACACAGGACGTACTATTCGAGCGGCACTCGATGCTCTTATCGACTTCGGACGCCCTCGTAGCATTCAGCTCGTCGTTTTGGTTGACCGTGGCCATCGAGAATTACCCATTAAAGCCGACTATGTTGGCAAGAACATCCCGACTTCTTTAGAGCAGAGTGTTCAGGTTCGATTGATCGAAGAAGACGCCGTGGACGAAGTTGTTCTGTCGGATGTACAGAATGATGAACTCTTGACTGACTCTGGCGGTGATGTGTGAGCATGCCAGTTGATGCGCCTGAAACGGTTAAAGAGTCATCGGAACTTACACCATCTCGTTTACGATCGAAGCATCTCCTGAGTATTGAAGATCTGAGTCCGGACGAGATTTTATTGATTCTAGATACTGCCGAAGCTATGAAAGAGATTGGAACTCGTCGCATTAAGAAGGTTCCAACGCTTCGCGGCAAAACGGTCGTAAACTTATTTTTTGAACCCAGTACTCGTACTCGAACGTCTTTTGAAATTGCCGAAAAACGACTAAGTGCGGACACGCTAAATATGGCAGGTAGCACGTCCAGTATGTTGAAGGGCGAGACTTTAGTCGATACCGCTCGTAACTTAGAAGCAATGTCTCCAGACATCATTGTATTGCGTCATGCGGCTTCAGGGGCTTGTCATTTAATGGTTGACGGTTCCACTGCGAGGGTTGTGAATGCCGGTGATGGGATGCATGAACATCCCACTCAAGCGCTGCTTGATGCCTTTACGATCAGAGAACGGAAATCTCGGTTTGATGGCCTGAAGGTCACCATTGTCGGAGATCTTGTCCATAGTCGTGTTCTTCGCTCAAACATCCAACTGTTGAGGGCACTCGGTGCTGAGATTTGTGTATGCGGGCCACCGACTTTGATTCCAGTTGGTGTTGAGCGTTTTGGTGTGCATGCAACTACTTCGGTTGACGAGGCGGTTACAGATGCTGATGTTGTTATGTTGCTTCGCGTCCAATTGGAACGCATGCATGGGCATTTTTTCCCATCACTTCGAGAGTACTTCTCGCTATACGGCATGACATCAAAGCGGATGGAAAGGGCAAAACCGGATGCCATCGTGATGCATCCTGGTCCGATCAACCGTGGTGTTGAGGTGTCGTCAGAATTAGCGGATGGTTCTTGTTCCGTCATTTTGGAACAAGTCGCGAATGGCGTGGCAATACGGATGGCGGTGTTGTATCTACTTGCTGGTGTTGAGGGTGACGAGGAGGTTTCGTGACGGCAGTATCCGTCGTATTAAAGGGTGGGCATGTGCTTGATCCTGCACAAGGGTTAAATGACAAGCTGGATCTGCGCATTGAAGGAGAGCATGTTGCTGCTATCGGTCCAGATCTCCCCGTCGAAGATGCGTTAGTGGTACCAATTCCTGCTGGTTTGGTTCTTTGTCCGGGTTTTATTGACATGCATGTGCATTTTCGAGAACCGGGTCAAGAACACAAGGAAACGATAGCGTCTGGTGCGGCGGCCGCTGTTGCGGGTGGCTTTGTGGCGGCAGCATGTATGCCGAATACTGATCCGGTTAATGATCACGTTGGGATTACAGAGGAAATACTGCACCGGGCAAGTGACGCAGGACTTGCGAAGGTCTACCCGATTGGCGCAGCGTCGTTAGGTTCTCGTGGTGAACAGATGACGGAGATCGGTGCTTTAAGGAAAGCTGGGTGCGTAGGTGTGTCAGATGACGGGCACCCGATTGCCAGTGCTCTTATGATGCGGCGTGCTCTTGAGTACGTGTCTATGTTCGACATGCCGGTTATTAACCACTGCGAGGAGCCGTCGCTTAAAGGCGATGGCGTAGCGCACGAGGGTTACCAAGCGAATGCTCTGGGTCTTCGTGGTATTCCAGGTGCGTGTGAATCGATTATGGTCGAGCGTGATGTGAGTTTAAGTGAGTTGACGGGAGGCGCCATTCACGTGGCACACATGAGTGCGCGACAATCGCTTCGTGCGGTTCAAGTTGGGAAGGCACGAGATGTTCGTGTGACCTGCGAGGTTACGCCACATCATTTTATTTTGACTGATGAGGATCTTCGGTATGATCCAAATCGTTTCAAGATGAATCCACCTTTACGCGCTGCAGCAGACCGTGATGCGATGCTTTCAGGATTAGCGGATGGAACGATTGACGTGATTGCAACGGATCATGCACCGCATCATGCTGACGAAAAAGCACGAGAATTTTCTGAGGCACCATTCGGTATTATCGGTCTTGAAACAGCTGTGTCGCTGTCCCTTGATCGGTTGGTTTATCGGGATGTCCTGTCGCTTTCGAAGCTGGTTACCTTGCTCTCGTCTAACCCGGCAAGGATCTTGAATATTCCGGGGGGACGGTTGGCTCCTGGTGACGCTGCTGATATCACGATTTTGTCACCTGACACGACGATTGAGGTGGCGGCTGATCAGTTTCACTCGAAAGCTCGGAATACACCGTTCGACGGCTGGTGTTTACGGGGTGCCGTTGCGGCTACCGTGGTTAATGGGAAGGTGGTTTATACCAATGACAGCGTAGCTGGATCCAATACAATCGCCTGGTCTTCGGAGTGAGTGCACGCTTATCGGTAAAAGCAAAATCGAAGCTCGATTTGTTGTATCGGCAGTTTGATCGACGAGGAAACATAGTCGATCCCATTCAGCGTGTTCATAAGTTTCGTACTGTACAGGATCGAGAGGTAGTTGGGTTTTGTGCTGCAGCGCTCGCTTTCGGGCGGGTTGCGAGTATTCTCCAATCGCTAGATGCCCTTCTTGCCGTCATGGGCGACTCGCCCGCGAAATTTGTACGACAATTTGATGTAGCAGAGCATCGTCGAACAATCGGGCTGATCACGCATCGATGGATCCGCGGTCAAGATTTATTAGCACTTTTGTTTGTTCTTCGGCGGATGCTTGTAACGAGTGGCTCGATCGAAGCATTTTTTAACGTAGGGTATGACGCGGACATGCCTGATATTGAGACTGCCCTTGAGTCATTTTCTACTCGAGCGCTTAGTGTTGACGTCGATGCAATTTACGGTCGTGACACACGGCGCAACGTCTCATATTTTTTTCCGCGACCGTCGAAAGGTAGTGCGTGTAAACGCCTGAACCTCTATCTTCGGTGGATGGTACGTCGAGATCGGCATGATCTCGGCGCCTGGACCACAGTAAGGTCTAGCCAATTGGTGATACCGCTGGACGCCCATATCATTCGTGTTGGTCAATGTCTCGGATTGACTAGTTATCGGAGTCCAGGATGGGCGATGGCACGGGATATTACTCAGGCGTTGCGCTGTTTTGATCCTAATGATCCGGTGAAATACGATTTTTCACTTTGTCACATGAGCATGATGGAGCACTGCGGATTTGCTACTTCGAGACGGGATGACGCGTGTCCGTTACGTGGATGGTGTCGACCCAGTTAGTGTAAACGTCGGTTGTTTGTTCGACCATTCGGTCGTCACTAAAGAGTTGCTGTGCCCGCTGCCGGCCAGCCTCTCCGAACATCCGTCGGCGGTTCGAGTCTGTGAGCAATGTGACGATGGCACGAGACATGCTGTCGGCGTCTCCAACAGGTGTAAGTAAGCCCGTTTCTCCATCAACCACACTTTCGGGTATGCCACCAGCACGAGTGGAAACGACGGCTCGACGCGCGGCCATTGCATCAAGCACGGAAGTGCCAAGGCCTTCGGTGACCGAACTCATCACAAACAGATCGAGGGCTTTTAAAATGGATAGAACGTCATTTCTAAAACCAGTCAGTATGACTTGTTGTTCAAGACTTAGAGAACGGATTTTGTGCTGCAATGTTTCTTGCAGTTCACCGGTACCAACAATGAGAAATCGTGCTTCAGGGATCGCTTTTAGCACCTGACTAGCGGCGGCAATTAGAGAGTCTTGGCCCTTATGAGGGACAAGCGCAGCGATATTTCCGATCACTGGGGAGCCAACAGGGAGTGAGAATTCTTCGTGAAGGTTCAGCGACGGAGCATTGTCTATTCGGGTAAGGTCAATGCCTTCATGCACAACGGTTGATCGTTCGCTGGAAATACCATCTTCCGTCAACATATTGCGGATCGCTTCGGAAGCACAGAGAAAATGGTCGACCTTCGAGTATTTCCATCGAGAAAATATGTTGTGTCCGACGTGGAAATCCACACGGCGTGAGGCGATAACGGGAAGCGGATTATCTTTTGGTGTTAGTAATCGGGCGATCAAGGCCATGCTGATGGCGTGGGCATCGTGCGCGTGCACAATATTCGGACGAAGCGTTTGCAATAGTTTCGATAGACACCAACCGGCTCGAATATCACTTTCCATTCTTGGGTCGAGTGAGAAGTTGTCAGCGTGGTCTGGACTCCGTTGAGAGAGTTCACCATCTGAGCGCATAACCAATGCCGTTCGATGGCCACGCTTACGAAGACCAAGGACAGTGAGTAGTACCTGATTTTGTCCTCCGCGCCATGTACGGGATGTGTCGATATGAAGCGTAAACATTATTGAACGTTAGTGTGAACGGTTATTCGTCTGTGACTGACTGTTGAGCTTCCCACAGTTTGGCGAATTTTAGAAAAACATAATATGAGTTTAGAACCGACACAATGAAACCGACTGAGCCGCTGCGAAACCCGCCACGGGCAATGTAGTTACGAAGAAATGCGAACAGCGGATGAACGACGAGGTCAAACCTGTTTGCTTGACGATTATCGTTGAGCATTTGTTGTGACGCGAGCGTGGTGTACCGGTCTATGGTTGTAAGGTGTTGTGAGATATTGCGGTAGGCAAAGTGTTCTATTTCAGAACGTAAATACTTGACGGGGCCATCCACACTAACGGATTCGTGAACTAAAGGCGTAGACCATTGTGCGACACGCCGGTCATAGAGGCGGAGTTGATAATCAGGGTACCAGTCGGTTGTTCGAATCCATTGGCCAAGATAGTGCGTAACTCGTGGCATTCTGTATCCGCGGGCTGTCGGTTCATTCTCAAGCAAGAGACGAATCTCTTCAGCCAACGTTGAGGAGATTCGCTCATCAGCATCTAGTGAAAGAATCCAGTCGTGGGCAGCCAAGGACGCGCCGTAATTTTTTTGGTCACCGTAACCTATCCATTCGTGACTAACTACGCGGTCGGTAAACTGCTGTGCAATTCGAATGGTGTCATCAGTACTACCGGAATCAACAACGATAATGTCATCGGCCCACTGCACCGATTCTAGAGCACTACGAATGTTGTCGCCCTCGTTCTTGGTGATGATGACGACCGATACGGGATGACCCATAGGAGGTCCGAGTCTATCAAAAGGCCCCTGTATACTTTCTATATGCTTGGGTATAACCATGAAATCTGAAGAGGTTATTGGGTTGTTTCGGGAAGTGGGAGCACTTCTTGAGGGACATTTTCAGCTGTCATCCGGTTTGCATAGTGCAGGGTATTTGCAGTGTGCGTTGGTGTTGCAGTATCCCTGGCATGCGGAAGCGCTTGGGTCAGCTATTGCTGAACGGGTGAGATCGCTTAATCCTACGGTCGTAATATCACCGGCATTAGGCGGTGTTGTCATAGGGCAAGAAGTCTCTCGTGCACTTGGCGTTCGCGGAATATTTGCCGAGCGTAAAGGCGGAGAATTGACCATACGCAGGGGTTTTTCTGTTGAAACTTCAGACAGAATTGTTGTGATCGAAGATGTGGTGACGACCGGAAAATCAACGCAGGAAACCGTAGTGGTCGCACGCGCATCTGGAGGTACGGTGGTTGGGGTTGCTAGTATTTTTGATCGTAGTAATACAGCTGCCTCATTTGATGTGCCATTTCAGTCTTTAGCCAGTGTTTCTTGGCCGGCGTACGCACGGGACGGTTGCCCCCAGTGTGCTGATGGTATTCCTATCGTAAAGCCAGGTTCGAGGCCAGGGGTGTAGCCAGAACTTTGTAAGTTTCCTTGAGCCTCGATTTAGCGGAATAATGCGCACACTCAAACTTACACTCGCTTACGACGGCGGGGACTTCGTTGGGTGGCAGCGCCAACCTGTAGGCCGTTCAATTCAGGGTGAATTAGAGCGAGCATTTAAAGAAATAGAAGGGCGGCATGTGGATGTTCATGGGGCTGGACGGACGGATGCCGGCGTGCATGCACTTGCGCAAGTGGCCAGTGTTCGACTTGAACACGATATTGAAACGGAGCCCCTTGCCAGAGCTTTAAATGCCAAGCTTCCGTTAAGTGTTCGTGTCCTTTTGGTTGAGCACGTTCAGGATCAATTTCACGCACGGTTTTCTTCGTGTCGCAAGGTTTATCGTTACTTCATTGCACCAGGTCTCGTCGTCAGTCCTTTTGTGCGGCGTTATGCGTGGCATGTCGCCGAACCGCTAGACTTTTCTGCAATGGGCAGAGCTAGTGCTGCATTTGTGGGCCAGCATGACTTTTCAGCGTTTCAGGCCGTCGGATCTGATGTGGAGACCACCGTCAGGTCGATTTCAGAGGTCTCGCTTGGTACCAGGAAATTACCAGGAATTGAATCAACAGAAGAGCTTATTTCAGTTGACGTTATTGGAGATGGATTTCTCCGCCATATGGTTCGCATCATGGTCGGGACATTGATTGCGGTCGGTAAGGGGCAGCGCCCAGCAAATGCGATTCGCGATGTCATTAGGTCGGGTGAACGTGAATCTGCTGGGGTTACAGCACCGGCTCATGGGTTGTTTCTGGTTAACGTGGATTACTAAAAAACTTCATGCTATTTGGGTGAGATCTCTACTCAGACGGGTTTCCATTCTCTAGCGGTTGAGGTGCTTGACGCTTCTCTAACGCTCTGTATAATTTAGAGTTAATGAGCCTAGACGATGTACTCGAATGGGTCGGAGAGGGCTCGTCTGAGGCGCGTCTGGTACGCCAGATTGATCTTAGTCGCTTGCCAGCACACATCGCGGTCATTATGGACGGAAACGGCCGTTGGGCCGCCGAACGAAATCTTCCACGTGTGGAAGGGCATCGTGCCGGCATCGATTCTGTTCGGAGTTCGGTTGAATTGTCTGCCCGTTTGGGAGTTGAGGTTCTGACGCTGTACGCCTTTTCTGTGGAAAATTGGAAACGTCCTCCGTCAGAGGTGTCGGTGCTGATGGGTTTGCTTAAACGATATCTTCGGCTTGAGCTAGCAACTTTGTTAGAAAACAATATTCGCTTTCGTGTGATCGGGAGTCAAAAAGAGTTGGATGCTGATGTTCGCTCGGAACTTGACCATGCTCAAGATCAAACAGCATCAAATACGGGCATGGTCTTCAACATCGCATTAAATTATGGAGGACGTGCTGAGATAGTCTCTGCTGCCAGGCGTGCATTAGAAACGGGTGTTGATCCGACTGAATTGGATGAGGCCAGATTCGCCGGACTGTTGTATACCGCCGGACAACCTGATCCTGACCTGCTTATTCGTACTAGTGGTGAGATGCGAGTGAGTAATTTCTTGCTGTGGCAAATCGCATACGCTGAGATTTGGGTTACCGAGACGTACTGGCCTGATTTTCGAGCACGCCATTTACTCGAGGCGGTTCTCGCCTACCAGAAACGAGACCGACGTTATGGTGGTATTCATGAACCAGCAATTGTCGGTCGTTAGGTATTAAGGGAGAGTGACCCGTATCTTCAGCGCCCTTACGATTCTTGCGATCGTGCTCGGCGTTATCTTGTTTTTGCCACTTCTGGCAACGGTTGTGCTGGCTAATATCGTTGCGCTACTAGCATTTGTGGAGTATGCCAAGTTGGCGCGATCAGCAGGAATTGAGATTTCGTCTGTTCCTGCGTGTGCGGCAACGCTTGCGACGGTGACGACGATAGCGCTCTCGCCCCAGTCACTACCTATTGTCTTGATGACCTCTACGGTTGTTCTGGCAGCGACTGCCGTAACTGGAGATCCCCGTGAGCAAGTTCTGGCACGGGTGGCAACGGCAGGGTTTACCATTTTGTATCTTGGGGTGCCGATAGGCGCTCTGGTTGCGGTGCAGGTCCAGTTCGGTCCCCAGGTACTGATGGTTCTACTGGGGAGTGTGATCGCGAGTGATACGGCGCAATATTATGGTGGTCGTACGTTTGGTCGGCACTTGCTTGCACCCACTATAAGTCCGAAGAAGACGATTGAAGGTGCGGTGTGTGGTCTTGTCGCATCTGGGGTTGCACTATTTTTTGCTGGTGGTGTGGTTATGCCGAGTGTCGACAGTGGCTCACATGTTCTTCTTGGGTTACTGATTGCGCTGCTTGGCATCGCGGGTGATTTGTTTGAGTCCCGCCTCAAACGGGCATCAGACATGAAGGATTCGTCGACACTTATTCCGGGACATGGTGGGGTTCTAGACCGAATTGATGGGTTGTTGTTGGCAGCGCCTGTTTACTACGTGGTAGTCACCGCATTAACCAAGGGTTCGTTGTGAAGCGAATCGCTATCCTTGGATCGACTGGCTCTATTGGCAAAAGCGCGTTATCGGTAGTTGTTTCTCATTCTGATCGCGTGCAAGTCGTTGGGCTTTCGGCAGGTCAAAATGTCGAGCTACTGGCTCAGCAGATTCACCAATTCAAACCGACGGTGGTATCCCTTTCAAGTTTAGCTGCAGTTGAACGACTTCGGGGGAGTGGTGCGCTTGGACAAGGCATGACGGCTTATGGTGAAGATGGGTTGACGGAGGTCGCAACGCATCCAGACGTCGACCTTGTTCTGTGTGCTTCATCTGGAACGGCGGCTCTCGAAGCCACCCTTGCAGCGATTGAGGCTGGCAAGACGATTGCACTCGCGAATAAAGAGGTGCTCGTAATGGCCGGTAGCCTTATGGTTGAGGCTGCCAGGCGTCATAAAGTGAAAATTTTTCCAGTAGATAGTGAACATAACGCGATCTATCAGTGTGTCGATGGTCGAGCCAGCG
>CAYFJM010000057.1:0-9784 GCA_964343415.1 uncultured Vicinamibacteraceae bacterium
CTAGCCCATGCGCATCTGTGGCATCCATTTACGCCGATGCAACTGTGGCTCGACGACGACCCGGTCGTGATCGTTGCCGCCACTGGCCATGAACTGATCGATGACAACGGGAAACACTATCTGGATGGCGTGTCTTCGTTGTGGTGCAACGTGCATGGGCACAACAGACCGGAGTTAAATGCCGCCATCGCGGACCAACTGCAACGAGTCGCACATACCACTCTCCTCGGCCTGACGAATGTTCCAGCCGTCCTTCTCGCAGAGCGCCTGATTGCGTTAGTTCCACCTGGATTGACGAGAGTTTTCTATTCAGACGCCGGAGCGACAGCGGTTGAAGCCGCCCTCAAAATGGCACTACAATTTTGGCAACTCTCTGGTCATCCTTCAAAGACACGATTCGGTTCCCTCGTCGACGCCTATCATGGAGACACCCTCGGTGCCGTTGGGGTCGGCTACGCGGACACATTTCACAAGTTCTATCGAACAGTATTACCGGATACGCTTCGCCTCACACCTCCGCATCTTTTACGTTGGCGAGACCGCCTGTCTGAGGCGGAAGCCCTTGAACAAGCCATCACTGAAGCGACTCTTCGAATTTCGGAACAAGCTGATACCTTAGCCGCCATCATTGTGGAACCACTGATGCAAGGTGCGGCCGGAATGTGGCCCCATCCGCCTGCCTATCTCCAAGCACTCCGTGACATCACAAAACAAACCAAAGTGCTCCTTATCGCGGACGAAGTCGCGACCGGTTTTGGACGAACCGGCGATATGTTTGCATGCGAGCAAGCCAATATATCGCCCGATCTACTATGTCTCGCAAAGGGTATTACGGGTGGCTACTTGCCGCTTGCGGCTACCGTCGCAACAAATGAAATACACGATGCTTTTATGGGATCCCCCCAAGAAGGAAGAACCTTCTTTCATGGCCATACGTATACTGGGAATCCGGTAGCCTGCGCCGTCGCACTTGCGAACCTCGATTTATTTGTCGCAGACGAGACACTCGAGAAGCTCGGAGCAAAGATCGCGAATTTAACCCAACAACTCGCTGACCAGATAAGACCATTGCCACATGTCGCTGACATACGGCAGTGCGGTGTGATGATTGGAATCGAACTCGCTGCCGACACCAAAACACGCACACCGTACCAGGCATCAGAACGCATGGGTGCACAGGTTTGCCTTGAAGCCAGACGTCGCGGCGTGATTATTCGGCCACTCGGTGATGTGCTGGTACTAATGCCTCCCTTGAGTATTCATGACAATGAGATCGACCGTTTGATATCAGTAGTGCGAGAAGCTATCGTCACCACCACCAGTGGGCAGAATACATGAGCGGATTCTTCATCACCGGCACGGATACAGGTGTCGGGAAAACATTCTTCACCAAAGGGCTTACGAGCGCATTGAAACGCAAAGGAGTGCGCGTCGGCGTCATGAAACCGGTCGAAACTGGTTGTGGACCATTCGAAAAACGAAACCCAACCGATGCCCTCGCCCTCGCCGCAGCGGCAGGCAACGACTTTGATATTTCGCTCATCTGCCCGTATCAATTTGAAGCCCCGTTAGCACCTGAAGTTGCGGCGCGCCTAGAAGGTCAAGAGATAGACAATCAAATAATCCTCGATGCCTATCAGACAATGTCACGTCAATGTGATCTCACGCTTGTCGAAGGCGCAGGGGGACTAATGGTGCCAATCGCACGTTCGTACACAATGGCCAACCTCGTCCACGATCTCAAAATACCCATTCTTCTAGTTGTGGACTCAAAGCTCGGCGCTGTGAACCACACACTTCTGACTCTCGAAACAGCGGCCAGTCGTAACCTTAATGTTCGCGGCTATGTACTCAACCACGCATCACCAGAAGCGGATTTAGCTAGTGAGACCAATGCGGAACTACTCAGTCGATGCACTGATATCTCGTGCCTCGGGACCATTCCATGGTTCCCAGACCAAGACCCCACTGAAATCATCGACAACGCAATTGACTGGACCAGACTCCTTAACCCAGGCAGCTAAGGACTATTGAACCGGCTCACCACCCGCCGCAGCCACACCACGCAACCCAAGCCGCTGCAACAGATCAAAGTCCTCACCAGGTTCTGGATTCGGTGTCGTGAGGAGCTGGTCACCAAGAAAAATTGAATTGGCGCCCGCTAGAAAACACAATGCTTGGGTTACTTCCCCCATTTCCATTCGTCCTGCACTTAAGCGTACCTTCGCAGTTGGCATCAAAATACGAGCAGTCGCGATCATGCGCACCATAAGGTCCCAGTCTAAAGACGACTGATCGGCTAACGGTGTGCCTTCGACGGCGACCAATGCATTGATTGGCACACTCTCTGGGTATGGGTCTTGACGCGCCAACTCAAACAAAAGATCAATCCGATCATCGTCATTCTCTCCCATTCCAAGAATGCCACCGCAGCAAACCTTGATACCAGCATCTCGGACATGCTGAAGTGTCTCTAGCCGGTCATCGTAGGAACGAGTAGTGATGATGGAGGGATAAAATTCACGACCGCTGTCCAAGTTATGGTTGTAATAATCAAGGCCAGCGGCAGAAAGTTGTTCGGCATGGCCTGCTTCAAGCATCCCCAACGTGACGCATGTTTCGAGCCCTAGGTCCTTAACAGCACGAACCATCTCAAGAACCCGATCAAACTCGGGCCCATTCGACACCTGACGCCACGCAGCCCCCATGCAAAAACGATCCGCCCCTGCCACTTTGGCCCGCTCGGCCGCGGTTACAACATCAGACAGGCTCATCAGACCCGTTGAATCGACAGAGACGTCATGGTGCACGGACTGTGGACAATATGCACAGTCCTCAGAACACCCCCCGGTTTTTACACTGAGAAGCGACGCACATTGCACAATTTCCGGGTCATGACACCGTCGATGCACAGTAGCAGCGTCATAGACAAGGTCCAGCAACCCGCGACGATAAGTCCTAGCCACTTGACCACGTGTAATTCGGCATTCGCCCGAAGCGCCCTTGGTTTCCGTAGAAAACGTCGACATCAGTATCCTCAACTCAAATTATACCGGCTCGAGAAAATCATCTTTATATAATGGCGCAGTTATGCTGAATGACCTGAGTCGGGACGAACTAATTTCACAAGAGCAATCGCTCCTAAATCGTTTTCAAATGCACAAAGAAGCAGGTTTAGCACTCGACCTAACACGAGGCAAGCCAAGCCCTGAGCAACTCTCTCTCTCTGACGAGCTCGACACAATGGTCGGCGGAAACTTCCGATCATCAGACGGAACCGATCTTCGGAACTACGGCGGACTAATTGGCATGATTGAAGCACGCCAGCTTGGAGCAGAACTCCTTGGCATCGACGCCGAAGATGTGATCGCCGGCGGCAATTCCAGCCTAACCTTGATGTACCAGTATTTACTTCATGCGTGGTTACATGGTCCTCTCGATGCAAAAACAGCCTGGAGATTAGAACCAGGACCGACCAAATTTCTTTGTGTTGTGCCTGGGTACGACCGACATTTCACAATTGTCGAAAGCCTAGGGTTTGAACTAATCAACATTCAACTGACAGATGCTGGTCCCGATATCGACCAGATCGAAGACTTAGTGACGTCAGACCCCAGCATTAAAGGCATCTGGTGTGTCCCTAAGTATTCCAACCCGACGGGACATGTTTATGCTGACGACACTGTTAAACGATTAGCTCACATTCCAAAAATCGCCGGCCCTAATTTTCGAATCATGTGGGATAACGCGTACGCAGTCCATGACTTCGATGACAATCCACCTGTTCTCGGTAATATCTTTGCTCATTGCGAAACAGCTGGTACGAAAGACAATGTGATTCAATTTGCCTCAACCTCAAAGGTTACTCGTGCCGGCGCAGGTATCTCGTTCCTTGCCGCGTCACAGGCGAACCGGGACTCGTTCACCAAAGCCCTCGGCATACAGACAATCGGCCCAGATAAACTCAACCAACTCCGCCACGTCCGTTTCCTTAAGAACATCGATGGGATACGTACCCTAATGCAAGGCCACGCTGCCATCGTCAAACCCAAATTTGACCGGGTGATCCAGCACCTGACTGACGGACTAGGAAGTAACAGTATCGGTTCATGGACAACACCACGTGGTGGATATTTCCTGTCTTTCGAAGCGCCCGATGGTCTTGCAACGGAAATCGTAAAGCTCTCGGCGGAAGCTGGGGTCAAATTAACACCAGCTGGCGCCACATTTCCGTACGGGCAAGACCCAAGGGATACCAACATCAGAATTGCACCGACGTATCCCTCGCTTGATGAAATCGATCAAGCAATGCCTGTGTTTGTGACGGCCGTCTCCCTAGCCGCTGTTCGAAAAATTCTTCGATCACCGGAAAAGCATGTCTAATGTCTCGTTCAGCAACGGTCTAGCATTAAAATAGGCCCTAAAGATAGATGAAGTCAAAACCCGTATCTTTCCGCTCATTGCCCGTACTCATCGCGATGGTCGTGTTTCGCCTAGACGTGTACGCGCAAGACCCACCCACATATCACGAGCATATCGCTCCAATCCTGCACACACACTGCGTAAACTGTCATCGAACTGAGGGCATAGCACCATTCAGCCTAGACAATTTCCAGGACGCAGAAGCAAACGCCGAACGAATCGCAGAGGTCGTGACAAGTGCGGCGATGCCGCCTTGGAAACCAGCTCCGTTTTATGGCCCTTTTGACGGTGAGCCGGAAATCACCGTAGCCGAGGCAGACAGTCTTGTTGCGTGGGCTACAAATGGCGCGCCGCAAGGTGATACGAGTATCGAGACAATAGCCGCAACCGACTCTTCGTGGCCGCTTGGCGAACCGGATCTAATTGTCTCAATGGACGAAGCCTATTACCTCAATCCTGGTAACTCCCTTGAGCATCGTAACTTTGTCCTTCCTATAGACCTCACCGAACAACAATGGATCCGGGCTGTGGACGTTCTTCCGAGCGGAGTCAGCAATGCAGCAATTAGGCGCGCTAGGGTAATGGTCGACGGAAGTGGAACCGGGAGCACAGTAGAAGCGGCGGACCCGCTTCCGGGGTATCCCGGCCTGGTCATCGACCATGCAGCATTCCCGCAAGGGCATATTCTGGTCTGGTCACCAGGCCAAACACCAACCGCCGAACAACCCGGGTTGGCCTGGCGCCTTGAACCAGGCAACGACCTAATTCTCCAGTTAACGTTACAACCGCGCTCGGAAGCTATAGCTGTGCAAGCGTCCGTCGGTTTGTACTTTACGGATGAAGCACCAGCACTACGTTCAGTCGGCCTTGGACTTAATTCGAAAGCCCTTGAAATTCCAGCCGGAAATCCAGAATATGTCGTGCAAGACCGTTACCGACTGCCGGTAGCCGTTGATGTTTTAGGACTCTTTCCTTACATGCACCACCTTGGAAAAACCGTAGAAGTAACAGCATCCCTTCCAGACGGCACTGAAGTCGGACTTTTTCAGATTGAAGACTGGGATTTTAATTGGCAAGATAGTTACCGTTACACCGACCCAGTACATTTGCCCGCTGGCACCTCAATCGAAGCCCGGTTTACCTTTGATAACTCTTCTGCCAATCCTAAGAACCCATCAAGCCCACCCGTGGTGGTTCGCCACGGTGACACCATGATGGATGAAATGGCAGAAGTATTACTGCAAGTGCTTCCTGTGCTTCCAGGAGACACCGAAGCACTGGTTGGAAATTTAGCACTCAAGGAAGCCCGCAATGACATCATTGGCTTGCAGGCCCAGTTACGCAACAACGAAAACAACGCGGTCGCTCATAATGATCTCGGCGTGCGTTACCTTGATATTGGTCAATTGCAACTTGCCCGAGACCACTTCGGACAGGCCATAACAATCGACGCAAATTATGCAGAACCTCATTTCAATCTCAGTTCTCTACTAATTGCTGAAAATAACACCCAGGGAGCGATTGAAGAACTACGCCGCGCTGTAGAAATAGCACCCGACTATGCAGAAGCCCACAATAACCTTGGTGGTTTGCTCGCCTCTGTTGGACTTGTCGATGATGCGTTGGTCTATTATCGGCTCGCAATTCAATTTGATCCGAGACATTCAGAAGCACTCTACAATCTTGGCAACGTCATGTTGTCGCGAGGAAACCGTGTCGCGGCCATTCAACACTATAGAAACGCACTTCGCTACGCACCAAATGATGCTGAGGTCCATAGCAACCTGGCTCGTGCACTCACCGACCAAAATGAATTAGACGATGCAATTTTGCACTACCAAAGTGCCATCGATATCAACCCAGAACTAGCGCCTGCCTTAATCGGCCTCGCGTGGATTCGTGCGACTGCACCAAGTGCCAACCTTCGGCGTTCAGCAGAAGCATTGATGCTTGCGGAACAAACAGTGCGCCTCGTTGGCGCAGAGCACCCAGAAGTACTTGACACACTGGCTGCCGCATATGCGGCCGAAGGACGTTTTGATGACGCAGTCGCAACGGCTCAAAAGGCAGCTGCCGCAGCTCGTGCAACTCCAGGCTATGAATCTACAGCTCCCGCTATCGATGAACGAGTAAATCTCTACATACTCTTCAAACCGTATCGAACGCCATAAGTCTGACCATTTTCGATCACAGTACATTCTGAACAAACTCCGTGACACGATCGAACGACGACTCTACTGGTATGGACGCTGGCAAGGTTGACATCTGGTCGTCACGTAAAAGATATGCAACGCAAGGCCGCTCATAGCACTCTGCCAGCCTCGCTTCGCTCACAGTGCCTGACGAACCGGGAAAAATAATAATCGCATCTGATGACAGTACATTGAGATGATTCCGTGAAAACTTACCCCCCCCATGGACACCACGCTCAGACAAATGCGTTTGAATGATAAGTTCAACCCATTGATTCGGATATCCAGAAGGGGGTCGACCACTGGGCGATTCGACATCGGCCGGTAATATACCGACTACCAAACCAGCACGTGGCGAAACAGACACAAACGCTTCAGCTACCGCATCCATTACGCCAGGTCCTCCGCCGGTCAATAAGTGATACCCCGAACGTGCGATCCAAGCCCCAACGCGACTTTCCCGATCTTCGTATCGCCTCCCACCTGATCCCATAACTCCGATAACCGGAAGTCGTTTCATCGCTGGACACTATAATGGGTAAGATGCGGATATCTTCTTTAGCGTCCATCTTTGTCACGTTAGCCATAGTTGGTGGCTGCAGTGGATCTGAAGAATCGACACTAAGACAACGTGGTTCTGAAACCGTAAATCTCAGCGTTGAACATCGTTCAGAATGGCGGCAGTTATGGATTCAGGGCTCAACAGACCTTCCGGACGGTGCATTCCTGAACTACAGCGTCACGCATGAACTTGCAGAAACGAGCCCACCGGAAGAGTGGCCGGCGACCAACCTTCTCGAATCCGGCCGAGCAACGGTCAAAGACGGACAGTTTTGGTCCACCGTCAATACACTCAATTGGCCAAATGGAAATGTGAGAGTCCTTGTGCAATTTCCGTTCCCTCCACAACCACCAATAATAGAATCCCGGTATGGTTCAATGGGCGAGCATTTGACAGGCAAAAATGTAATAACACTAGAGGGAATGAAAGCAATCGAGGTTGAACACCAGTTTGAGCATCGTCGGTAAAGCAAGAGGCCTTCTGGTCCACTGAGTTATAGTGTCTATGGTCGCGGGGCGTGGCGCAGCCCGGTAGCGCGCCTGCTTTGGGAGCAGGAAGTCGGAGGTTCGAATCCTCTCGCCCCGACCACTTTTCTTCTAGAAAAAAGCCTGGCCGTGCCACGACTCTGAGGCTGGCACCTCCCAGCGACCGGCACGTACATCTCCTAGCACCTGCAATGTATTGTTAAACACTGTGGTCTTAAGGTCCACATGACCGCCCGCGACTAATTCAGCAAAGTCTTCTCTCGACACACGTTCAACATTAGTGCCTCGGCGAAACAGGACAGGAGCATGGTTCACTAATTCCACGTTAAGTTCCTGCTCCAATACCTTCATCTGCCTCACAAGAGCATCAATGGAACACCCCGACGGCCCAGCAGTTCGCTGGTCAACGGCCACAAAGAGAAACTGGCTATACTGCAATGCCCGACCGGCGACTAACGGAACATTATGCGCACCCCACTGGTCGATAAACCGATCAACATGGGCAAGCACTTGTTCTTGTTCAAGAGCAGTCAGTTCACGCTCAGCAGAAAATATCCAAACACGCGCATCTTCCGGCAGTTCATCGAATACAACTTGAGGCATTAATGACTCCTCTTTTTCTTTGAAAACAAAAAGTAAAATACTGGCATTTGGCTATCATCAAGAATAACAGCACCATCTCCATTTCAACACACACAGTCAAAGCAACGACGCATGGTCGGTACCTCATCCGTCGCCCCTCGACATCCGTGGCTACACCTATCCTAGTTGGGTTTCACGGCTACGGGGAACATGCCGAACGACTCCTCAGTGAACTAACCCTAATCCCAGGAACAGACGAATGGTTGCTCTTATCGATCCAAGGTCTCCACCGTTTTTACAGCAAATCTGGCCGGCATGTGGTCTCAAGCTGGATGACTCGACAAGACAGAGACAGCGCAATAACTGACAATGTAGCGTACATCAACGATGTTGTAGGCGCCGTCAGAGAAACCCACGCTACTACGAGCACGGTCGTCTACTGCGGTTTCTCCCAAGGCGTTGCGATGGCGTATCGGGCGGCGGCACACGGAAACCATAGGTGCCATGGCATCGTCGCACTTGCCGGTGACCTTCCTCCGGAACTACAAGACGACAGAGGAATCAAATGGCCGCCCATTCTTATTGGCCGCGGCAACACTGATGAGTGGTATACCCAAGACAAGATGAATGCTGACCTTACGTTTTTCCACTCAATCAATATTAAGCCTGAAACTTGTCGCTTTAATGCTGGTCACGAATGGACGGAAGATTTTCGAAACCATGTTAGCCAATTCCTCCGTCACATTCGCTGATGCAACAAACTATTTAACCGACTCCTTGAGGCTCACAGCATCGAGGAATGGCATCATGCCACGAAGTTTGGCGCCCACTTCTTCAATTCGGTGCTCCTGTTCTTTCTTCCGTTGGGCCATAAACCAAGAGCGACCTTCTCGATCTTCGCTAATCCACTTATTTGCATACGTACCGTCCTGGATTTCAGCAAGGATCTGTTTCATGGCCTCGCGAGTTTCATCGGTTACCACTCGTGGGCCACCCGTATAGTCTCCATGCTCAGCAGTATCACTGACCGAGTACCGCATGTAGTTGAGGCCTCCACGATAAAAGAGGTCCACAATCAGTTTCAGTTCATGCATACATTCAAAGTATGCAATTTCGGGTTGGTAACCAGCATCAACCAACGTATCGAATCCAGCCTTCACCAGTTCGCTCACTCCACCACACAACACCGACTGCTCACCGAACAGGTCAGTTTCTGTCTCCTCAGCAAACGTCGTCTCGATCACGCCTGCGCGCGTCAAACCAAGCGCCTTGGCATATGACAAGGCAAGGGCCTGCGCTGCGCCCGTCGCGTCTTGTTCAACCGCAATCAGGGCCGGCGTACCTCCACCCTCTTGAAACACCTCGCGCACACGATGCCCAGGCGCCTTCGGAGCAATCAATGTCACATCCACATCCTCCGGAGGTTCAATCGTCTTAAATCGAATATTGAAGCCATGAGCAAACATCAACATCTTGCCGGCAGTCAGATGCGGTGCAATCTGTTCTTTGTAGATACCTGCTTGAGTCGTGTCTGGCGTCAA
>CAYFJM010000058.1:0-9692 GCA_964343415.1 uncultured Vicinamibacteraceae bacterium
GCCTTCCGACATGATGGACGGACGGATTGGGGCAATTCGGGATGCACTCGACACAAACCTCTTTAGTGAAGTTGGCATCATGGCCTACGCAGCAAAATACTGCTCCGCCTTCTATGGTCCCTTTCGTGACGCGGCCGATTCGACACCAACATTCGGTGACAGACGCACACATCAAATGGATCCTTCAAACGTGGATGAAGCACTGCGTGAAGTTGAACTCGATCTCGAAGAGGGTGCTGATATCGTAATGATTAAACCAGCATTGCATTATCTCGACGTCATTGCGCGGGTGAAGTCTGAGTTTCGCTGCCCAACAGCCGGCTATCACGTCAGTGGTGAGTATTCAATGCTTAAAGCAGCTGCGCTCAACGGCTGGCTCGACGAAACGCGTGCGATGCTCGAAGCCTTGACCGCTATCAAACGCGCGGGAGCTGACATTATCGTAACTTACTACGCACGAGAAGCGGCTCGACTTTTAAAATAGGTATTCTATGGGTGTACGGTGCCGGCACGTTGTCATCATTGCTATGTGCGTCATATACGGTGCATGTAACGAGTCATCAGTACCACCAACATCGACAGAAACTAATGACAACACTGACGAGCACGTGGTCACCTTCGCACAGGATATCGCCCCAATTATCTATAACGAGTGCACACCCTGTCACCGTCCAAGAGGTTCAGGCCCGTTTAATCTAATTAGTTACGAGGATGTCTCGCGCCGCGCCCGGCAAATTGTAGAAGTAACGACTAGCGGATACATGCCCCCGTGGCTCCCCGAACCCGGTTTCGGTGACTTCATTGGCGAACGTTCACTTACCGAAGAACAAATTCACAGGCTGTCAGAGTGGATAAATGATGGAGCGCTTGAAGGGCCCCGCGAAGCACTCCCAGCCGTACCGGAATTTAGTGACGACTGGCAACTTGGAGACCCTGACCTTGTTGTACCGGTACCAAGTCCGTACACCCTTCCGGCAGAAGGAATCGATGTTTTTCGTAACCTCGTCATCCCTATACCAGTCTCTGAACGGAGATGGGTCAAAGCGGTTGAATTACACCCAGGAAATCCTCAATTTGTTCATCATGCGATTATGGCAATTGACGATACGACCTCGTCAAGACGCCTTGAAGCCGCTGAAACCGAACAAGCAGACCAGCCAGGCTTCAGTGGGATGGAAATGGGGCAAGCATTCATGCCCGATGGACACTTAATGGGCTGGACACCTGGCATGGCTCCAAATCCGGGAAGAAACGGTTTGGCATGGCGCCTCGACCCTGGGACCGATTTCGTACTGCAACTCCACATGCTTCCATCTGGCCGACCGGAAACCATTACACCAACCGCCGCTTTTCATTTTTCTGACGAGCCACCAGATGGGCCTCCTTTGTATCTCCTTCGGCTCGATGCCGACCACCTGCTCGATATCCCGCCAGGGGATAGTAATTTCGTAGTAACCGACGCTATTACGCTCCCGATTGATGTCGAAATTTACGCGGTGTACCCACACGCCCACTACCTTGCATCTTCAATGGAAGCCAAAGCCACCTTGCCAGACGGTACGGAACAATGGCTGCTCCGGATCAACGAATGGGACTTTAACTGGCAGGATGTCTACCGGATTGCCGATCCGTACACACTCCCGCAAGGGACGAGCGTCTCTATGCGCTTTACCTATAACAACTCAGCAGACAATCCACGTAATCCAAACGCACCTCCGGTTCGTGTCAGGGCCGGCAATCGCTCCTCTGACGAAATGGCTCACTTGCAATTGCAGGTCCGACCCAAGAGTACCAGCGACTTAGTTTTACTCCGGGAATCTCTCTATCGTGATGCGCTACTGAAACGTCCAGACAACCCTTGGAACTATTACGGGCTAGGCAATGTGTTGTGGGAGCAAAATCAACTGAACTCGGCCGTAACACAGTACGAAGCTGGACTTGAGGTTGATCCGACACACGCACCAATGAGAAATAATCTTGGAGCCGTCCTGGAAACACAGGGCCGTGCAGAAGAAGCTGCGTCTCAATTTCGAGAAGCCATACGTCTCGACCCTAACTTTGCGGACGCACACTACAACTATGGCAATACGCTTTTGACTCTCGGACAGAATGACCAAGCGATCCAACAGTACCGAGATACGTTAAGGCTAGAACCCAACCATGCTGAAGCGCACGCCAACATCGGCTATGCCTACCAGCAGCAGGGTGCCCTGAGTGACGCCATTAGACACTATCGTGACGCTGTACGACTGCGCCCAGAATCTGCCGAAGCCCTCAACAACCTCGGCAGTGCACTGGCGATGTCCGGAGCGTTCACGGAAGCCATTGACTTGTTTGAGCAAACCCTCGTTAAAGACCCCGGTCACTCGCAAGCCCGAGAAAACCTCGAACTTGCCAGAGAATTAGAACAAGAAAATAGCCGATAACGTTGGCGTCGACTCAGGCCCCGACTAAGTGCTCAGACGACTCATGAAAGACTAAAGTTGTTCAGTCGATCATGATGGGATCGCCTTCATTCTCAAGATCGAGAGAAAGTTCAGCGTCCCCAGCAGGATAATCATTTGACGAAAGAATGAAGGCTATTACGTCATTCAGTCCTTGGGCAGATAGGTTTCCAGGAGCATCCTGCGGCATCGTCGCATTGGTGAAATCAGCAAAAGTCCACAGGGTCTCGCCACTCCAACCGCTGATAAACGTTTGTCCTACAAGCCCAGGAGCCATTTCTCCGCCGCGGAGGTTGGTCGAATGACAGGTTGCGCACTGTTGCGTGTACTCGCGCCTACCGCGCGCCGCCTGCTCAGATGTATAAACACCATCCGAAATAGAACGCTCTTGCGCTACCAGACCGCTTGTCAGTCCAGGAATAACGAAAACCCCAACAAAAAAAGCTATGACTTGCGTAATTAACCGTACCATCAGTCTCTCCTGAACGTGAACAAAGCTGTCTATTTCATTTTGTCACATTTACCTGTTGTCGATCTTTTCGATCACAACATCAAAATCTTGGCCAATCGTTACTGCTGCCGGCAATACATCGAAGCGCTTCATCAAATGACGATAGTAGTAATAACCGCGCCAACGACGGAACGAGCTATCGAGACTGGAAATTTCGGCATCGATGCGATCAGCCTGTCGTGCATGTTCATCCGCACCCGGTGACCTGAGATCATCATTTGCTCTACTTGCACAAAGCAAACTTTCCTTCGGCACAGACGTTATTTTCCGCTTCGACCATGGCAACAATCCAAGCGCTCGAATCCCACGTCGAAGACCAATATTACGAAAGCGAAGCACGCGAAATCCCGATTCATCAAGCAAACGAAGCAATTGCGATCGAGAAAAAAAAGACAGGTGCCCCTGTCCCAGTACTGGCACATCTGTGGACGGCAACGATGCACGCTCGAGTGGTCTGAGATCTGCCTGTCCGTTCGGTGTAATTAAACGCATGCGAGCTTTTGGCCTCATGATCCGCCACGTCTCTTCAAGATGTTGCCGCGGCCGCAGTACATGCTCAAGAAGATCTTTTTGAAGAACGTAGTCAAAAGACTCTGATGGTAAATTCGCCTTCTCAAGAGTTCCTTGGTGCACGGCCACACCAAACCGTTCACGTGCATACCACGCTCCAAAAGCCGACACCTCAACGCCCTCAACTGCCCATCTTGTTTGTTTGCTTACTGAATGTAAAAAAAAGCCCAAAGCACTTCCGATTTCCAATAAACGGCCAGTCGGCTTCAGTCGATTAAGATCTTTGGCAAAAAAGAATGCATCTCTCTCATAGCGTTGTTTTTGCCGAGAATAATCACGGAACCCATGCGCCGCGTCTGTGTCGAAATAATTGCTGCCATACAACGCATCAAGGTCGGATTCATCTAAGCGTGGACGGATCTGTCGAAATCCGCACTGCACACACTGATGAATCCATACCGGACCAATCCCAACAAGACCGACCTCCACAAAACGCACCATGGCGTCAGGCGACAGACAAACATCACATTCGTTATCCACTGGGTAATCTCTTTTCATACCACAAGTAACGATCTCATACACTCCCAGCCAGTTCGAGGCTAGCAGTGATATCGTACGGGGTAATGTCTAAAACATCATCTACTCGGTTATATGCACAAGCGCAGCGGGTCATTCCTGGTGGCGTCAACAGTCCAGTTCGAGCGTTCGGCTCAGTCGGAGGCACACCACCATTTATTGAGCGTGCGCGCGGTTCACGGCTTTGGGATGTCGATGGACGGTCCTATATCGACTATGTGATGTCGTGGGGGCCTTTGATCCATGGACATGCACCGTCCGGCTTGGTCAAAGCACTGCGAAAAGCTACTCAGCAAGGAACAAGCTTTGGGGCCCCAACAGCCGCAGAAGTCGAACTAGGACGTCTAGTCTGCCGTCTTATTCCGTCAATCGAACGCGTACGGTTTGTAAACTCTGGGACAGAAGCCACAATGAGCGCCATTCGTGTCGCTCGTGCCTCAACCGGTCACGACACCATCATTAAATTCGCAGGTTGCTATCACGGTCATGGTGACTCATTCCTTGTCCAAGCGGGATCAGGTGCGACCACACTTGGCGTTCCCACGAGCCCGGGGGTCTCACACGCAAACGCAGCCAACACGGCAATCGCAACTTATAACGACCTTGAGCACGTCAAAAAAGTCGCACGGAAGCATCGACACAAAATTGCAGCCATTATTGTTGAGCCAATTGCTGGAAACATGGGAGTGGTTCCTCCTACTCCTGGTTTTCTCGAAGGTCTGCGCACATTATGCGACCAACATGGCATTGTGCTCATTTTCGATGAAGTCATTTCAGGGTTTCGTGCGTCGAAAGGCGGTGCGCAAGCTTTCGTTGGAATACAGCCTGACCTGACCTGTCTCGGGAAAATTATTGGTGGCGGATTGCCAGTCGGGGCGTATGGAGGCCGCAAAGATCTCATGGCAATGGTTGCGCCAGTCGGACCTGTATATCAAGCAGGAACTCTGTCCGGAAATCCACTGGCGATGACCGCGGGAATTTGGGCACTGTCCAATCTTTCGGCCTCCCTGTATCGAAAGCTTCAGAAACTATCTACCCGTCTCGTTTCTGGGTTTCAGCATGCCGCCAAATCGAATGGTATCTCCGTCACAATTAACGTATCAGGTTCTGTGCTCACACCATTTTTTAGTAGCCAACCAGTCACAAATTACGCATCGGCGACGGCAGCCGACACAGAGATGTATGCTGCCTTCTTTAATGGCATGCTACAGCAGGGTATCTATCCTCCACCGTCCCAATTCGAAGGATGGTTCCTGTCGGCCGCCCACAGTGAACGGGATATCGATAGAACGATTCGTGCGGCACAGAAAGTATTTGCGACACTCTCCACTCATCAAACCTCAGCCTGACTATGACACGGCAGACCATCTCTGAAATCAAGCTTCGTCGCACCGCAACCGTGCGCGTAGGCAACGTAACCGTTGGGGGTGGTTCGCCCATTGCCGTTCAGTCAATGACAATGACGGATACCGCCGACGCCGAGGCCACCGCGACCCAGTGTGTCGAACTAGCAGATGCGGGATCAGACATGGTCCGCATCACGGTCAATCAAGACGAAGCCGCAAAGACCGTCCCTGAAATCAAACAGCGCATGCGCGATCGTGGCTGCACCGTACCGTTGATTGGAGATTTTCATTACAACGGGCATCTGCTGTTAACTCGCTATCCCGAAACGGCGAAAGCACTCGACAAATACCGCATTAATCCTGGAAACGTTGGAGCCGGAAACCGCAGAGACGACCAATTTCAAACCATCTGTAACATTGCAGAAACTCACGGGAAACCTGTTCGAATTGGTGTCAACGGGGGTTCGTTAAACCAAGACCTGGTGATGGCAAAGATGCAAGCCAATACGGATAAGGACCTTGGGCTCACATCAGAAGAAATTATCAACGAGTGCATGATTATTTCTGCCCTGGAATCAACGGAGCTTGCACTGAACAGTGGGCTCAGCGAAGAGCAAATCATCATTTCCTGCAAAGTATCGCGCCCGCGCGACCTTATCAGTATTTATCGCGCGCTTGCCGCACAAACGGCCCAACCACTTCATCTCGGCCTCACCGAAGCAGGCATGGGTCTTAAAGGCCTCGTATGGTCCGCGGCAGCCATGGGCACACTCTTGAGCGAAGGTATCGGTGACACCATTCGTGTGTCACTTACTCCGAGTCCAAACGGGGATCGCCGTGAAGAAGTCTACGCCGCATGCGAGTTACTGCAGTCGCTTTCGCTCCGAGCTTTCGCTCCGAGTGTCACCGCCTGTCCGGGCTGTGGTCGAACGACGAGTTCTACGTTTCAAGAACTCGCAGAACGAATTCAAGTCTATATCCGCACCATGATGCCCACGTGGAAAATGCAATACAGTGGCGTCGAAGAGATGACCGTCGCAGTCATGGGCTGCGTCGTCAATGGGCCTGGCGAATCCAAAGCGGTAAACATCGGCATCAGCCTACCTGGCACGGGTGAACAACCCAGCTGCCCTGTCTTCATTGACGGCCAACACACCACGACACTACGTGGATCGTGTGAAGATCTTTTTAAGGCCTTTCATCAACTAATTGATAATTACATCGAAAATACCTACGAGAAAAAACCTCTCGTAGCGCGTTGAGTGCTTTGATCAGTGCCCCTATCAATCCAACTCATCGCCATCGATATCGATGGCACACTACTTGACAGCCACGGAAAGCTACCCTCACCCAACCAATTAGCGGTACACAACGCATTAAAGGCTGGTATCCAGATCGTGCTGGCCACCGGTCGCGCATTTCATCATGCGCAGCCAATCGCAAAGCTATTAGGCCCAGCCATAACGCTAATCGTGAACAATGGTGCCTTAACAAAAAGACTCGACGGCTCGACACTCGCACGCCGACTAATTCCTCGAGAAAAAGCACTGGACCTTGTTACTGCAACCAGACCATTGCATCAAGGCGTGGGTGTGATACTTGACCGACGAGACGAACAACAATATCTCTACGAAAAGATTGACTGGTCTCATCCGCAAAGAAATGAGTATTACAAAACAAATCGTGCCTTCATTACACACTGCGACCCGATCGAGGATGGGCTAACGGACTTCGACCCCGTGCAGATTGCGTTCAATGGCAGTGTGGACGAAATGCGACGCCTTGCCGATGTCATTACCGGCCTTCCGGAAGCTCAACAACTCAAGATTACGTTAACCGAGTACGAACATCGTGACTTTTCCCTACTCGACATTATTCACGGAGGGTGGTCCAAAGGTGCGGCACTTGCCGACTGGGCGGAGTATCTCGGAGCGCCTTCAGAAGCCGTCATGGCCATTGGGGACAACTTAAACGACATCGAGATGCTTGAGTACGCAGGATGGCCGGTTGTCATGGAAAACGCCGTGAGCGCTCTCAAGACCAAAGAGTGGCCCGTTACGGCAACGAATGACAACTGTGGTGTGGCTGTGACAATAAATAAACTACTCGAAGACTTGACGTAGGAAAGATAGAAGAACAGGACTAGTCGGACAAATACACTTTACGAGTCGTTACCGCCATGGCATTAACGCTTCGATCCATTCGATACGCGTTAAGTCATTGTAAATAACAGTAACCATCAGCAGCATCATTACTGCGAAGCCAGCAAGCAGCATCCGTTCCTTGAGTTGCACACTAAAATCACGCCGGACCGCACCTTCAATAGCCATGATGAAAATGTGCCCTCCATCCAATATCGGAATGGGTAACAAATTCAGAAGACCGAGATTAACCGAAATCATCGACATCAACGTAAAAAGTTGTATCCACCCAACTTCAGCAGCTTGCCCGGCCATCGTCGCAATCCCCAATGGACCAGCCAGTTGGTTCGGCGAGGTTTCCGCTGTTAAAAGTCCACCGAGCGTTCGAAAAATAAGACCGGACCACTCATAGTTCCGATCGACACTCATCTGCAAGGCCTCAATCAAACCTGGCTCAACAACGCGCACCTCAAATGGACTGAACTGCACCCCGATAACACCCGTATCACCTCGCTGCATTGGGATCACAACAAGATCTCGCCTCTCACTATCCCGCATTACCGTGATCGTAAGTGGAACACCCGTGCTTTCACCTATACGCGGAACGAGGTCTTCTCCGGTTACTGACTCCCCGTTGATGGCATGGATTACATCACCGATCTGCATCCCAGCGCGATCCGCTGGTTCGCCAGCATTCACCTGAATGATTTCTGGGCGAAGCGCAGGCCCGACTCCCAAATCTCCCATCTCAAAATTGGTACGGGCATCCGTCCGCGTCTCAGGTGTGACGTCCAAGACACGTTCACGACCAGCAGTATCACGTACGACGATCTCGATTTCCCGATCAGCCCGTGGAAGCACCTCGACAAATAGTTCATCCCAGGTTGACACGCTCCTGCCCGCCACACTCACAATCTGTTCACCAATTTCGATCCCGGCACGAGCAGCTGGTGAGTTCTCTGTAACACGCCCAATCACGGCAGGCTGAGACTCAAATGCCGGCTCATTGGCGCCCTGATAGAGCACGCCCCACATGACCAGTAGTGAAAAAATCAAATTCATCGCCGGTCCCGCGAAAAGAACCTGGAACCGCTCCCATTTTGTTTTCGACATGAACTCGTCGTCGGCACCGGCTAGATCTTCTTCAGGGTTTTCACCGGCCATTTTTACGTAGCCGCCTAGTGGGATGATGCTGACGCAGTACTCGGTATCACCGCGAGTAAATTTAAAAATTTTGGGTCCAAAGCCGAGTGAAAACGTGATAACACGAACACCCAACCGCCGAGCAGCTAAAAAATGGCCCAACTCGTGGACAAAGACGAGGACACCCAGAACAAAAATAAATCCAAAAAAACTATTCACAATACAAGTCCGATCAACCTAAGTTTCACTTCCCATATTACTCGGCAATGACAGACTCAGAAAAGACCCGAGCCCAAGCATCAACTTCCCGAACATCTGAAAGATTCGAGGGAGTCTCCGAAGACCGCCCCCAAGCCGCATCCAAAGCTTGCTCAATAACGGAAGAAATCTGATTAAATGCTAAACGATTGGACAAAAATGCCGCCACCGCAACCTCATTGGCCGCATTTAACACAGCAGAGAGACCGCCTCCACCAGACAAGACCTTGTAAGCCAATGACAGACATGGAAATCGATGTGTATCTGGTGCCGAAAACTCAAGTGGTCCACAGGCTGTCAAGTCGAGTGAAGCAACAGGGGTCGTCCAACGCTCTGGATAAGACAGCGCATATTGAATCGGCAGGCGCATGTCGGTAACACCAAGTTGGGCAATCATGGAACCGTCCCGAAGCTCAACGAGTGAATGCACAACAGACTGAGGATGAATCACAACATCAATCTGATCTGGATGGGCATCAAACAGCCAACGAGCTTCTATAACCTCAAGTCCTTTGTTCATCATCGTCGCTGAATCCACAGTAATCTTTGGACCCATTGCCCACGTAGGATGCTGGAGCGCTTCTTCCGGTGTCACAGACGACAATTCTTCTATTTTCCGGTCGCGGAAAGGTCCTCCAGACGCAGTCAAAACATAGCGAACAACATCGCTGGCTCGACCATCAACACACTGATAGATCGCGTTGTGTTCACTATCGACTGGAAAAATTTTTACGTTATGCCGTCTGGCAGCCTCAACCATAAG
>CAYFJM010000059.1:0-9602 GCA_964343415.1 uncultured Vicinamibacteraceae bacterium
ATGCCATCACGCTTGGCGGGAGTATTGTGCGGAATGACACTGTGGCAGTGCTTGATGGCGAAGGAGTTAGTTGCACTCTGAATGGGTTTTATATTGCCAAAGAGCAACGATTGGTAGACAACCACACCACCATTCATCACGCTAAACCGCACTGCGAGAGCCATGAGCTTTACAAGGGTATATTGGACGATCAAGCGCACGCAGTTTTCAATGGAAAGATAGTTGTTGAAATCGATGCGCAAAAAACAGATGCAAAGCAGACGAATAAGGCGTTGTTGTTGTCAGAGGATGCGCAGATCAATACGAAGCCTGAACTTGAGATATTTGCCGATGATGTCAAGTGCACACACGGAGCGACAGTCGGACAGCTCGACGCCGATGCGATGTTTTACTTGCGAGCACGGGGTCTTGGTCTTGAGCAGGCTCGCAGCGTTTTAATTCATGCATTTGCAAGTGATCTGCTAAACCGCATTGGTATCCAGTCGATTCGTACAGATCTTGACGAACTTCTTCTGGCACAGCTTTCTGGGTCGGGGGAAGGCGGTTTCTATGAGTTCGGCTGAAGCAGCGAGTGTCGTTGAGTCCGCGTTTGATGTGCAACGCATTAGACGAGACTTTCCGATTTTGTCTCGCTCGATTCGAGAGAAGAGTCTCGTTTATCTAGATAATGCAGCAACGACGCAAAAACCCCAGCCGGTTCTCGATACGTTAGCTCGTTACTATGCCGCTGAAAATGCCAACATCCATAGGGGCGTATACCTACTCAGTGAAGAAGCTACAGCAGCGTATGATCTCGCTCGGGTAAAGGTACAGGGGTTACTCAATGCCCGCTCAGCCCACGAAATCATTTTCACCCGTAATTCGACGGAAAGCATCAACTTGGTTGCGCAAAGTTATGGTCGACAGACTCTAGGCCCAGGTGATGAGGTGCTCATTACACACATGGAGCACCATTCAAACATCGTTCCGTGGCAACTGCTTTGTGAGCAGGTCGGTGCCCGGCTTTGCGTGGCGCCGATTGATGATCGCGGGACGCTTCAGCTTGATGAGTTTCAGCGATTGATCAGCCCGCGCACACGGCTTGTAGCTGTAGTGCATTTGTCCAACTCTCTTGGCACTATCAATCCAGTTCAAGACATTGTTCGTATGGCACACGCTCGCGGAGTGCCGGTGCTTATTGATGGTTCGCAATCGGTCTACCACATGCCAGTCGATGTTCAGGACCTTGATTGTGATTTTTACGTGTTTACCGGTCATAAACTCTATGGACCGACTGGGATTGGCGTGCTGTATGGTCGGGAGTCGTTGCTTGAACAGATGCCTCCCTATCAGGGTGGTGGGGACATGATTCGGTCAGTCACACTCGAAAAAACAACATATGCCGAGTTGCCGCACAAGTTCGAGGCGGGTACACCCCACATAGCTGGTGCCATCGGTCTTGGATCTGCAGTTGACTACTTACTCAGTGTTGGTTTTGCAGGGATCGGTCGTCACGAGGCGGATTTACTTGAGTATGGAACGAACGCATTATCGGAGGTGAAGGGCTTGCAGTTAATTGGAACTTCACCGAATAAGGCGAGCATCCTCTCGTTTATTATGGACGGTGCGCACCCACATGACATCGGCACAATTGTCGATGCTGATGGCATCGCGATTCGAACGGGGCATCATTGTACCCAACCAGTTATGGATCGATTTGGGGTGCCTGCGACCGCGCGCGCATCGATTTCGATGTACAACACTCACGACGAGATTGATGCATTGGTAAAGGCGCTTGAACACGTCAGAGAGACGTTTGCCGTATGAGTGAGCTACGAGATCTTTACCAAGAAGTGATTCTCGATCACAATAAACATCCGCATAATTTTGGTGAACTTGTTGGTGCCGATCGTCATGCCGACGGATTTAATCCGCTCTGTGGTGACAAGCTCGTTGTGTATGTCAACCTAGAAGGGGACACGATCACGGATGTCCGCTTTGAAGGGTCTGGCTGTGCTATTTCAAAAGCGTCGGCATCATTGATGACGGATTCCGTTAAGGGAAAAACCCTTGCGGAGGTTCGTGAACTGTTTGACCGGTTCTTAAATCTTGTGACAGACGAAGACGCCGCAAATGATGACCGCGCGCTTGGCAAGCTGACCGTTTTTGCTGGTGTCCGTGATTACCCGGCCCGCGTCAAATGTGCCAGTCTCGCATGGCATACACTGCGGGCAGCTGTCGAAGATCGGCACGATGTGGTCACAACGGAATAGGACGGAATGATGGGGATTCTTAATCTTAATGAAGTACCACCGCCGCTCAATGTCAGTGAAGCAGACAATAAGGCGTCTGATGTCGGAAAAGACCCCACAGCAAAAGTGCCCAGCGCGCCTATCGCTACAACGGGCGCGCCAGCAAACCCAGAAACCTCTACGCCGTCAATGTTTGACACTAGTGCACTGACTGATACATCTAATACTGAATCAGAAACACCGACGGCTGAACCGGCGAAGCCGATAGAGGTTGATGAGGCTAAGACGCTTGAGTTGAAACCGAAAATTGTTGATCAGCTTGTAACGGTGTTTGATCCTGAAATACCCGTCAATATTTACGAGCTTGGATTGATCTATGACATTGAGGTTGATGCGTCGGGACTCGCCGTTATTCAAATGACCCTGACTGCGCCCGGATGTCCAGCGGCGATTACGCTTCCTGCTGAAGTGCAGGGGAAAGTGAAATCGATTGATGGTGTCAGTGATGCCCGTGTTGATCTGGTTTGGGAACCGCCTTGGGACAAGGATCGAATGACTGATGCGGCGAAACTGCAACTCGGAATTTTTGACTAGAGAGGTTCTACGTCAACGTTACTAATGGTCACGGTGGATAATAAGCGCATCTCTGACTGGACATAGTCTTCGCTGAGCGTGTCGACCGGTATTTTTCCGCCGTCCACGGCGTAATTCTCCTGATCTGAAAATAGCACTCCACCGACCCTGTTAAACGTGGTCGCTTTCCGGTATCGAAGGCCATTGTCAAAATCGTAGCCAAACTGTTCTACTTGTCCGCTTTCAGGATCAAACCAAAAGGTATACGCGTCATCAGCATCGTTACTGGAACCAGGCGCGAAGGTGACCTTCATGCGTTGTAGTTCTCGCCCATACCATGTGTCTAGTCCTTTGTCTTCGAAGCGGATATCGCCTCCCTTAAGGGTGTATGGCAGAAGTGGAAAAAAGACACGCGCATCAACAAAAGCGCGCGCGCGGCGTTCGCCTTCTTCATCGAGAGTGACCTCCACGCCATCCTGCCATTCCGTCACGCGCTCATTCGTTAGGCGAACTTTTCGTTCCGGGCGTGTGTCAGTGGCCGGGTTGGTGACGATATATTCGAAGTTGCCGCCGTTTCGAGTCACCTCAATATTAAAACCACCAGATAAAGAGGTAATGGTCATAGAAATGTGAGAGGCTTCGTAGAGGTCGCCGCCGTGGTGTGCGATTGCTTTCGCGACGATTTCAGGTAGTGGATCCTCGCCTGAATTACAGCCGAAACTCAACGTTGAGGCTAGGAAAAGCACCACTAGGGCGGTGTGAAGCCGATGACGAATTTCCAGACGCATCACGAATCCTCCTGTTACTCTCTAACGCGTAACGGTCGGCTAGCCTTTCATTAAAGGTAAGGCTGCCGACATTTCAGCGTATAGATTTAACTGATGCATTGTAAACAACGACTGTTGGCTTAGGACATTTAGATGTCATTCAGTAGAGATATATCAGGTCGGAGCCTTTGAAGTTGTCAGGGGTAATGTTTGTATGAGCGAACGTATAAAAGTTTTTGCACCGGCAACTGCATCAAATCTTGGCCCGGGTTTTGATGTTCTTGGGCTCGCACTCAAGCGACCAGGGGATCTCGTTGAAGCCGAGATTTCTACTTCGCCCGGTGTTGAGATCGTTGAAGTTACGGGTGCTGATTCATTAAGCACTGATCCCGAAGAAAATGTCGTTGGTATTGCAGCGGCGGCGGCAATAGAACGGATTGGTATACAAGGTCAGGGCGTTCGGCTCTGGCTGCACAAGCAAATGCCTCTGGGGAGTGGTCTAGGAAGTTCTGCGGCTAGCAGTGTCGGGGGTGCGGTGGCGGTCAACGCACTTTTTGGGAACGTACTTTCGAAGCACGATATTGTGACTTGTTCGTTGCAGGGCGAAGCTGCGGCTTCTGGGACTGCCCACGCCGATAATGTTGCGCCGTCAGTGTTCGGTGGCATTGTTTTGATTCGTAGCACTGATCCTTTGGATGTGATCGCGCTGCCGGTCCCGGCAGCGCTTCGGGTGGTTATTGTGCATCCGCATACAGAGGTACTGACCGCCGAGGCGCGAAAATTGGTTGCCGAGCGCCGGTACACGATAAATCAAGCTGTCCAAAACCTTGGTAATGTAGCAGCGCTCGTGACCGCGCTTCATCAAGCAGACTTGGCGCTTTTTGCCCGCAGTATCAGCGATGCATTAGTTGAACCCATCCGCGCGCCATTGGTCCCCGGCTATGCCACTGTAAAACAAGCAGCACTGGAAGCTGGTGCACTCGGCTGTTCCATCTCAGGCTCTGGGCCAAGTGTGGTGGCTTTTGCCGACTCGGATGCTTTGGCAGACCATGTTGCGACTGCAATCGAGAGCGGGTTTGCAAGACATAGCTTGACCAGCAACCGATATGTTGGGCCGGTCAACGGGGTGGGTGCTCAGGTTGTGTGACGTAAGGGTGTCGTTTCTGCAAAAGAAGGAAAAATGCTGTCGATATTCCTGCTGAACCGAACAACATACACATCACCATTATTTGGTACCGCGCCGCGATGAGAGGCGGGACTCCAGACAAGATCTGACCGGTCATCATCCCAGGTAGCGAGACGAGCCCAACCGCAAACAATGTATTGACTTGGGGAATGAGTGCCGCCTTCATCGCCACACGACGTGCATCGGGGTAAAGCGCACCTCGCAACTGCTCCGCATGAAAGCGTTCTGCGGACAGACTAACAGCGTTCATTGATGCGGCGAAAATCATTCCGCCGAGAGGAATCAGGACGGTTGCGTTATGCCACGGTTCTGAGGCAAGGACACCTTGTGTGATGATGACAAGGGTACAAATCCCGCCTAGACTGATTGCTAGCAGTGCCTTTGAATAAAGCGAGGGTCTTGCAGTGGCGACGGGCCGTAACGCGATCCAACTGGCGGTTAGCACCATGACGCCAAGAGTGATTAAAACTATCACGCTGGATCCTGACCCGAAGAGAAATGTCAGGACGTAGCCGACCAAGGCTAGCTGGAGACACATCCTGGCCACAGCATGAAGAGTTGTTGGTCCACCTGCTGACCAGCGGTACAAAATAGTAAGTACGACTCCGACTGGCAATAACGCGAATAAAAGATTCGTTAATGGAATCGCTTGCACGGTATCAGGCATAACGCTGAGCATATAGCGAAGAAACTGCGAGGCATTCTCAAAGCCAAGGTAGCTTTAATTTGATGCACGAGATTGCCAATTGTTGAAAGTGTAAATTATTCATCAGGGGAAGGAAAAAGCCAGGATTGCCAGTTGCTTATCAAATGAACGATCCGTGCCGGATGGGGTTGGCGAAGCATTAAGAAGCGATTATTGCTTGTTGTGGTGTCGTAGGCGGCGAGATTATCTAAAACATCACTTACATATACACCGTCAAACAAATGTTCTGGTTGACTGATGGTTGGCGTATCCCCAGTAATTGTGGTTTCGTAGAATTCCCGCCCTCGTCGGAAAAAGAGATGGCCGCCGTCCTTAGCCCACACAGGCTCGGTGCCACCGATTGGTGATACGCGTGCGGCTTGGTCTGATAGCGGGTCGCTAACACTGCTTCGAAGATAAATTTGGTTTCCTTCACCTCCTTCATCTGAGACATACGCGATCCAGCGACCATCGTGGGAAAAGCGAGGAGCACGTTCGTTATAGTCCGTCGCACGCCATGGTTCAGCACCTTGCTCCATGGACCAGGTCAAAATGTCCCGTTCGCGCGACGGGTGTATTTCATGGAACGCTAAGCTCTTTCCATCGTGCGACCATGAACCAGGTGTTCGCAGGTCTCCACCAAAAAGTGGCCCAGTGGTGTCCATGTCGGGGAGTGTTATTTGAAAGAGCCGCTGTAGTCCGGTCCGCGAAGATGCAAATGTCAGGATTGGTTCGTTGAGTGACCATGTTGGGGAGTGATTGTCACCAGAGTCTTGTGTGATCTGCTGGCGATGCTGGGACGAGACGTCATATACCCAGAGGTCTCGTTGAAACAGTGCGCTCATCGCGCTGAACGCCACCTTTTGGCCGTCTGGACTGAGTCGTGGTGTGCCATGTTCGTCGATCACATCGTCAACAAGCGTGGCCTGGCCAGCCCGGTCGACCCATACAAGTTGATTTCCGGCACCATCCGCCGGCGGGGGGATGAAGACCAGCGTCCCATCTTGTGCTGCCGCGAAGCGTGCTCTACCGAGTCCGTGATAACCGATGGCACTACTTGCAACGCCATTCACGATTGGCGTTGGTGATGGCGAGCCTTGCGGAGTGTCTTCGAGTTCAAGTGGTGCTGCAAAGAGCTCACCGCGTCGAGCAAACACAAGAGTTGACGGCGTCACAACGAATCCGCCCCCGTCGGCGAGCAAAAGCGAGTGTGTGTCTCTGGTTTCAAGGTCAAGAAGTGTTAATCGCGGGTCGTATCCGTGCCGACCGACTGTAAAAAGAAGAAAGCGATCATTGATGACGGAAGGCCAGCCATGTGCAGTTTCTCCAGCCTCCTGGTTAATGGCTGTAAGCATCACTGGTGTGCCACCTGTTGCTGCGACTTCACGCAGACCGGTTGCTCCAGGGCCTGCAAAAACAATTACGTCGTCGGTACGCCAGGTGGCGCCTGCTGGAGTCCCAGGGACAGCACAGATGGTGAAGGGGGTAGCACCGTCACTGTGAAGGCTTAGGGTCTTAAGAAAACCGTTAGCGAAAAATCCAATTGATAAACCATCTGGTGAAAAAAAGGGTTGAGTTGCCCCCGCGCTACCCAATACTTCAGTCGCCTCGAATCGGTTAATTGGTCTTAGGAACAGCCGCGTCCGTCCATCAGTAATGGCTGTGTACGCAAGTAAAGAATTGTCGGGAGAGATTGCAAGATCCAGTAACTGTCGGTCGTCCGGGACTCGGAAAGATAGTGCATGACTAGCTGGTGTAAGAAGTGGTGGTGCCGGCCACAGTGCGATGGTGAGACCTCCAACTATCAAGCCAAGCGCAAAGGTAAGACCAGTAATGAGAGTTTGTCTCGACATCACTTCTGTTTCCGGTAGAGAGTGCGTGTACGTTCGAGGTCATCGGTAATGTTGTCTATGAGCGTTTGCGGAGAAACCACACGAACACTCGACCCAAAACTGCGAATCCAATTGTGCAACGAGTTATCCAGACAGACGCTTATCGTAACGACTAAGTTTCCGTTCTCTTTGAGTGTCATCGTTTGGGATGGGTGCCAGATTCGTTCCTGCACATACGGTGCGATTTCAGATGCGAACTCAAGTTCAACCTGTTCTGGCTTGCCATGGAAAATGCCGAGTGAGTGTGGCCAAGCGGCCTCGGTAACGTCCTCAATGGGAGTAAAGGTTTCGTCGAGCGGAGTAAGTTGCCGAATACGCTCGACCGCAAAGGTTCGCACTTGTTGGTAATGCGACACATAGGCAAACAAATAGAGCGAGCCTTGTGCGTACACAAGACGGTACGGATCGATTCGATAAGTGTTTTCACGTTTACTCGACAGTGAGTGATACCGCATAGTCAAACGCCTATGATGCAAAACGGCATCCAAAAGTCGTGCTGTAACTTTGCGTTGGTGATCGTCATTACGTCTACGTGTTGGTTTTGTTTTGGCTTGTAGGGCTTGCGGAAGTCGGTCCAGAAATTGCCGCATGCGTGGTCCCAGCGCGGACTCGAGTTTTGTAAAGGCGGATTTCAGGTCTTCCTCGAATGTGGGAATCGCTAGGCGTTCGACAAGAGCTCGACTGAAATAGAGTGCGGAGAGTTCAGCAAGATTAAACGCTGTATGGTCGAGTTCTTCGAATGGGCGGCGGCCGAGTTTCCATCGTTTTGGTCCATCGTCTGAGACGTCATACAACGGAAAGCCTGCTTCTTGGAGTGCTTCCAAATCACGCCGAATTGTACGGGTGGTGACATTCGTCATTTCGGCCAATTGCCGGATGGTCTTCCCACGTGAGACTTCGATCTCTCGAAGAATCATCCACTGACGTATAACTTCGCTATTTCTCGCCATTCAATAACTTATGAGAGTTTGTGCAGGTTTTAGCGGGATCGTAAAGGACATTGGTGTGTCGCCATAATAAATCCTTTAGGTGTGACCTAGCCTGTCACTCCTCATCGGTAGGCTGGAGCAAGAAAGGATGTAGAAATGCATTATCAGTACGAAGCAACAGCCCGCCCCGTGAGTGTCAGTGAAGAGCAGCGAGTATTACGACCGGTCTTACGCGAGGCGGTTTCGACCATGCCAAGCAGGGCTTCTTTGGAAAAATCACAGATATGTGTTGTTTGCCGGCGTGTGTCGGCCCGACTGACCTTAAAAGTTACCTCGCCTGAGAACTCACAAGTGCAGCCTCCTCGCCTGTGTCTACGTTGTCATCATGCCGTGATGCAGCAGCGTAAGATGATACGGATGCGACGGAGTGGATTTGGAACGAGGAATGCCCAGTTAACCTTTGAAGACGGGCTGATTGTGCCTCGCGTCAGTGAGTTAGCGGGAGCTGCCAAATACGACCAACTCCTTAAGTCACGGCGCCGGGCTCAAAAAGCAGCACGCCGTGCAATGGAACCCGACGATAGGGAACTAAAGATCGCAGCCAACTTCTGAGTAGTTCCAGGGTTGCTTGGCGGGGTCACAGCCGCGGTAGACTGTGGCAATGGTGTCCAGACACGGAAGAGATTCGCGCGGGATAGCCGATCTATTTTTGGCCTTCGTGGCAGGGTTTATCGTTTTCGCTTGTTGGAATACGGTCGTAAGGGCGGAAGAGCCGTTAGCGCTCAGCATCATGACGTTCAATGTTCGCACATCCAATATTGATGATGGTGAGAATGCATGGGACCACCGTAAAGCCTTGGTGGTGGATACGATTCTTAGTCAGGCACCACAGGTGCTTGGTTTTCAGGAGGCGCTCGCTGATCAACTCGAGTATTTATCGGAGGCTCTTCCAGAATACCGATGGCTCGGAGTTGATCGTGGTCTTAACGGCGGTACCGGCCTGAGTGAATACACGCCGATTTTTTATCGATATACGGAGCTTGTCCCAATAGAGTCTGGTAATTTTTGGCTCTCATCGACTCCCGAAGGACCTAGAGGGTCAGGGTGGCGGCGCAATGTTTCGCGCATCGTGACGTGGGCCCAATTCCACCACGTTACGACCGGTCTTCGGTTCTATGTCTTCAATACACATTTGACGCTGAGACGCGGACCGCGGCAACTCGAATCAGTACGCATGATTAAGGATCGGCTGGCGACTTTACCGTCGGATAGTGCAATTGTGGTCACAGGAGATTTCAATGCCATTGCAAAAACAAGCGATACATGGGCGGCGGCCACG
>CAYFJM010000060.1:0-9550 GCA_964343415.1 uncultured Vicinamibacteraceae bacterium
AGGGCCAGATATCTAATGTGCCGCCGGCAAGGTCTATTCGTGTTGGCGCAGAAGAAGTGATGCGCAAGCCCGCATTATAATGTGTCCTGCCAAGCGCACGAATCTGAAATCATAATTGAAGTTAGGTCAATGATTCGGAGCGGCCGAATCGGTAGGTCGGGATAATTATGTCACGACACCTGTACAAAAGAGTCGGCCAGTTGATTATTGCTGGTTTTGATGGCCCTACTGTGCCCGTCGAACTCTGGAATATTGCCAGAGATTTTGAGCTTGGCGGACTCATACTGTTTGCCCGGAACATTGAAGCTCCGCTACAGATTGCAGAGCAGGCTTACGCTGCGAAGCAATTTAAGCAGGAGTGGCCGATGTGGATAAGCGTTGATCAAGAGGGTGGGCGTGTACAACGCATTCAACGGCCACACACGGAGTGGCCGCCTCTGGCGACACTTGGACGGTGCGGGGACGAGCGACTTGCAACGAGTTTTGCGAACGCATTGGCGCGTGAGCTAAAGGTAGTCGGTGTGACGATGAACTTTTCTCCGGTCCTGGACGTCGCGACCAATGCCGATAATCCTGTCATAGGTGATCGGGCCTTAGCCGGTCGGGCGAAGGATGTGTCACGGCTAGGACAGGCGATTATTTCCGCGATTCAGACTAATGGTGTTGCGGCCTGCGGAAAGCATTTCCCGGGCCATGGTGATACGAGTGTGGATTCTCACGTATGTCTTCCTGTTGTGGAGTTGGAGGAGCCGAGACTTCGTGAAGTAGAAATTCTACCGTTTCGCTCGGCGATTGCGACGGGTGTTTCTGGTCTTATGACCGCGCATGTGAGCTATCCTGCATTCGATAAGGAATATCCGGCAACGTTGTCATCTCGGATCGTTAGTAAATTGTTGAGAGAAGAGTTGGGTTTTGACGGCCTAATCATGACTGACGATATGGAGATGGGCGCCATCAGCGACAATTACGATCCAATAGAAGCTTCTGTTCTGGCAATAGCGGCTGGTTGTGACGTGCTTTTGTTGTGTGGAATAGATCATGGCCGGAAGGTATCGATCATAGAAGGCATCATTCATGCAGTTGAGGAGGGTAGGTTGCCAGAAAAGCGCTTGGAGGATGCGTTGAAGCGTCAGCGTCAGGCTAAGGAAAAGTTTTTGCGTGGAGATCTTCTGTGGCGGCCGCCGGGAGCAACTGAGATAAACACCGTGATTGGTTGTGCGGCCCATCAGGAAATTGCTGTTCAGATGCGGAGATATCAGTAGATGCTTAAACCATCTGCCCTTTGTGAGGGCGATCGAATCGCTGTGGTTGCACTAGCGAGTCCATTTGATAAGGACGCATTTCAAGCTGGTCTTGAGGAGATACGTTCGTTTGGGTTGGAGCCTGTTTTTGATGAATCGGTATTTCAGCGATCCGAATACGTCGCGGGTAGTGCATTTGAGCGTGCTCGCAGTTTTCTTGAAGTCTGGGGCGATCCTTCAATCTCAGGCGTTATGGCAGTGCGAGGCGGGTACGGTAGTGCTCAGTTGCTACCTCTTCTTAGCGTAAATGCTCTTCGTAGTACACCGAAGGTGTTAATTGGGTGTAGTGACATTACATCGCTATTAGCCTTTGCGAGTGTTCAATGTGAAATGACCGTATTTCACGGACCCATGGTTCTAACACTTGGAAAGGGTGAACGGTCATACGACCGTTCCTCTCTGATTGGGCAAGTTATGTCAGGAAAAACCTATGGGGCGTTGCCATGCGACGGTGTTGAGGTTTTGAAAACTGGTTCATACCAGGGGCCAATTTATGGGGGCACGCTTACTCAGATTGTTGCATCACTTGGTACGCCTTTTTCATTTAATCCACCTGATGGATACATCTTGCTATTGGATGACATCGATGAGAGACCCTATAGAGTCGATCGAATGATGAATCAGCTACGTCAGGCTGGTCTTCTTCAACGTGCTTCCGCCTTGGTTTGTAGTGAGTTTCAAGGTTGTGTAGAGAATGATGGAAGCTCGTCAGGCCGTTCAGTCTTGGAAAGATATTCTGACGATATAGTCGGTCCGGTATTGTTTGGTCTCAGGACTGGCCATACGGCTCGCCCGATGGTCACCGTGCCACTTGGGGTGAAAGTAACCGTTGAGGCTGGATCTTCAGTTGCTGTTGTTATTGACGAACCAGCGGTCATGGTATGACGGCCTATTTGATTGGCATATGCGGTACCGCGATGGCCTCCTTGGCGGCAATGCTCAAGCAGTCAGGTTGGGATGTTCGAGGATCTGATGTGGGCATCTATCCACCTATGGATCGCTTTCTCGAAAAGCAGGGTATCTCGCCCCTACTGGGATACGACGCATCGCATATTACAGAAGATATTGATGTTGTGATCATCGGAAATGCCGTTTCACGAGGAAATCCCGAGGTCGAACGAGTCTTAGATAAAAGGCTGAGATATGTGTCTTTGCCGGAGATGCTCCGCGAGCGATTCTTATGGAGACAGAAGTCGATTGTTGTCGCCGGTACACACGGGAAGACAACAACGTCGTCCTTGATTGCCTGGGTGCTTGTCCGTGGACGTGTCGATCCAAGTTTTTTGATCGGCGGCATACCTGAAAACTTTGGTGTCAGTTTTCGAATAGGAGAGGGGCCGGCATTTGTAATCGAGGGAGATGAATACGACAGCGCTTTTTTTGATAAAACGGCGAAATGTCTTAAGTATCTTCCGGCCACTGCGATTGTAGGTAATGTTGAATTTGACCATGCAGACATCTACGAAGATATTGACTCGCTTCGAAAGACCTTTCGGCAATTTCTTCATCTCGTCCCTGGAAACGGTCAAGTGCTACTTGGCTCTGATGACGACGAAGCGTTAGCGCTTAGAGAATACGCAAGAGCCCCGGTGGAAACATTTGGTTTTCGTGAAAGTTCAAACTGGCGTGCAGTAGACGTCGTTTACGAGAGCGACAGCACGAAGTTCAGGGTTTTGCACAACGATGTTTTAGTTGGCGATGTGGACTTACCCTTACTAGGTTCCTTTAACGTTAAAAATGCGCTTGCTGCTATTGCTGTTGCGACGGCAATGGAAATAGATTCGACTACATGTACGAGAGCATTGGCTGAGTTTAAGGGAGTTCGGCGAAGGTTGGACTTACGGGGTGTGGTGGGGGATGTCTCTGTTTATGATGACTTTGCTCATCATCCGACTGCGATACGGGAAACACTGGAAGCGTTACGGGCAAAGAGTATGGGCCGAATTCGGGCGGTGTTCGAACCGCGATCTGCAACGGCCTGTCGAAAAGTATTTCAAAAGTCATTGGCAGAAGCACTTGCGCTGGCGGATGATGTCGTTTTGCCACCGGTCTTTCGGTCGTCGATTCCAGCCGACGAACGGCTTTCAATTGGAGAGTTGGTTGCTGATCTGCTGGCAGGTGGTACGCATGCATACGCGGCATCGGACCTTCAAGACTTATGCAAACATATCGTAGAGACTTCGGAGAGAGGTGACGTGGTTGTCTTGATGTCGAATGGTGACTTTGGATCGTTACACGATGAGATACTTGGCCAACTTGCACATAAGTTGGAGGATACTTCGGATAACCAGGACTAATGAAAGCGGACGAGGTGAAGTGGAACATACACCAGGAAGGGGACAGTGCGCTTGTTATTTCATTTCCTGAATCTATCGATCCGATTACCAGTGCGCATTGCGTGGCGCTTGCTTGCAAGATTCGAGGCTGTAGACTTCCGTGGGTTCGGGACGTGGTGGAGGCGTATGCGTCCGTTACCGTATACATCGATCCGCTGGCAGTAGATGACAGTACGGCTGTCGAGGTTGTGAGAAGCATGGCAAGCCTTCCCGTTACAAAGTCTGAGGAACCGCGGCCTTTACGACTACCAGTTTGCTATGGAGGGAAGTACGGACCCGACCTTTTAGAAGTATCGAGATACGCACAGTGTAGCGAGCATGATGTCATTCGAAGGCATTCATCGGTGATGTACCGGGTTTATATGCTGGGGTTTCTTCCTGGATTTGCGTACCTCGGGAAAGTCGATCAGGTAATTGCAATTCCTCGGCGAAAGAGTCCTCGACTCGTCGTACGGGCGGGTTCAGTGGGTATCGCAGGGCAGCAGACAGGCGTCTATCCTTCGCAGTCTCCTGGTGGTTGGCAGATTATCGGGCGGTGTCCGGTCAGGGTAATAGACTGGTCCAAGGAGAAGCCTTTTCTCCTTGGAGTTGGAGCAACCGTTAGCTTTGATCCTATCAGTGAGGATGAATATCAACAGTTGCAAGAGGGTGCGACGTGACGACCCAGGCTTCGCTAATTATTGAAGATCCTGGCCTTCTAACGACGGTGCAGGATTTAGGCCGTTGGGGAGCGCAGCACTATGGCGTGTCGGTTTCCGGTGCGATGGACCGAGTATCACTTCGATTGGCGAACAGGTTAGTTGGCAATCCTGAAGAATTTGCAGGACTTGAGATTACGATGTCTGGGCCGAAGATCCGCTTCAACAAGAACAGTCAAGTGGCGGTGTCTGGCGCAGAGTTTATACTCCGACTCGATGGCTATCTCGTGTCTTCTGACACGCTCTTGACAGTTGAAAGTGGACAAATACTGTCGTTTGGCGAGCGTTTGAATGGGGCCAGGGCGTATCTTGCGGTTGCCGGAGGCTTGGACATTGAGCCCGTTATGGGAAGTCGTTCCACACATCTACCAAGTAAGCGCGGGGGAATTTCAGGGAGGTCGCTTAGAAGAGGAGATGAGTTGTGCGTGGGCGATTTTCGTGGTGAAAGCGTTAGGCCGTGTTCGACTCTGAAGTGGGGGCGAAGGACGTTTGGTGGTGCTAAAGTACGTGTAATTTTTGGTCTGCAGGCGAATTGGTTTCTACCAGAAGCGCTCGATACATTGTGTGCTGAGACATACCGTGTTGGAACTGCGTCGGATCGGATGGGCTATCGCATGGTAGGTGCACCAGTTCACACTTGTGGCTCAAAAGAATTGTTATCGCAGGCGGTTTCGTTCGGGGCCGTTCAGGTGCCACCGTCTGGCGAGTTGATAGTTTCGATGGCAGACTGTCAGACAACCGGAGGTTATCCTAGAATCGCGACGGTCATCACTGCTGATCTTTATCTGCTTGGTCAACTTGGACCAGGGGATTGGGTAGAGTTTTTGCCCTGTGATCGGGCAATGGCCCGGAAGGCTCTCTGTGAGCTCGAGGACTTGATTGCGGTGCGAGGATGAGTACGAAAGAGGATTTACCGGGCGATTTTAGCAAGCGGGAGATTATGAGTGCCTTGGCGGATGCAGTAGGGGGCCAGAGGCTTTTGGTGGATCAGTCGTTAGCCCCCTATACGACATTAAGAGTCGGTGGCGCAGCAGATTTTTTTGTTGAGGTCAGTGATGACGAGAAAATATTGGCATTGCTCCAGGTAGCACATGACTTAAAAATCCCGGTTACGATGCTTGGGGGCGGATCGAACGTGCTCGTCGGGGATCGAGGTATTCGAGGACTTGTTGTTCGTGTTCGTCACGGTCGAATTTTTCGTGCGGGTATTGATGCCGTGCGTGCTTCTGCTGGGGTAACACTAAATGGTCTTGTGCGGTGGATGGTACGCAGAGGGATTAGTGGGATTGAAAGGTGGGCAGGAACACCTGGCACTGTTGGTGGCGCGATTGTTGGGAATGCCCATTTTGGAGGCCGTTTGTTAAGTGAAACAATTAGCAGTGTGGGATTGGTAGCCAAGGGCTGTCGTCAAGAGACCGTGCCTGTTGCAGATATGCGGTTCGAGTATGACGTTAGTAGGATACAGATGACGGACGAGGTTGTTTTGTGGGCTGAGTTTAGGACGGGCGAAGCGAGTCAAGCTGAGCTACTTGAGGCGACGCGCAGGTCATTGCAATATCGAAAGTCGACGCAGCCACTGGGTAAGCCAAGCGCTGGTTGCGTGTTCAGAAATCCATCAATCAATGACAGCGAGTTAGCCTCAGAGATACCTTGTTCTGCCGGAGCGCTGATTGATAGAGCTGGTTTAAAAGGGTCCGTTGAAGGAGCGGTAGTGGTCTCTGAGCGACATGCGAATTTTTTTGTCACGCGTCCGCAGGCAACAGCTATGGACGTTAAGGTGTTGATGGAACGTTGTCAGCAAACGGTGAGACAGAAATTTGACGTGGATCTTGTGCCCGAGATCGTTTTGCTCGGGGAGTTTGAGTAAGAAGATGCAGAATCAATCTACGGAAAAGCATAGCTCTACCCTTGTGGTTGAGGGCGGTCACAAATTGAGTGGTCGTATTGATGTCGAAGGAAATAAGAATTCTGCCTTGCCCTTACTTGCGGCCTGTCTACTTACTGATCAAGTTTGTGAACTAAAAAATGTTCCATGCATCAAAGATGTGGATGTAATGGTGGAATTATTGGTTGGGTTGGGCGCGGATATACAGAGGAAGGATCCAGCAACTCTTAGAGTACAGTGCGCAAAGGTATTAACAGATGAACCAGATCAGAGTCTGGTGGGGCGTCTGCGTGGTTCGGTTCTGCTAGTAGGTCCTCTCTTGGCCCGGATGGGGAAGGTGAAACTTGCTCCACCAGGCGGAGATTTTCCGGCTCGTCGTACGCTTTCCGTTCATTTACAGGCACTCAAAGCGATGGGTGTCAACGAGCGGCATGGCAAAGGGCATATGCTCGATGCGAATGACGGATTACGTGCTGCTTCATTTTATCTTGAGGAAGCATCGGTAACGGGCACGGAAACAGCGGTACTTGCTGCTGTGGCTGCGAAGGGTGTGACAGAAATTCGGCACGCGGCATCGGAGCCTCATGTGGTTGAGCTTTGCACTTTCCTTTCGAACATGGGAGTCGAAATTGAAGGCGCCGGAACTTCTACATTGCGGATTCACGGTGGTACAAAATTGAGCGGGGCAAGTCATGAGCTGAGCGGGGATTACATTGAGGCCGGAAGCTGGGCAGTACTTGGTGCGATTACGGGGGGAGAGGTGGAGGTCCGCGGGGCGAGGTCTAGAGATTTAGAACCGATCGTTACCGTGCTTAGGCGCCTTAACTTAGCGTGTGAATTCGATGATCATCGATTATCTGTGCGCCAATCCAGGCTAAAAGGATGCAGGCAAATTACGACCGCACCGTGGCCTGCGTTTCCAAGCGATATGGTGAGCTTAGTGACGGTTTTGGCGACTCAAGCGGAAGGGCGCACATTGATCCATGACTGGATGTATGAGCTGCGATTATTTGCTTTAGAACAATTGAGTGGAATGGGTGCCAATTTGTTTTTGTGCGATCCACATCGAATTATCGTCGATGGCGCTAGTGCGCTCAACGGCCGCAATTTGGATACGAGAGACCTGCGTTCGGGGATGGCGTTGATTGGTGCCGGGTTAGCTGCAACGGGGGTTAGCCACATTGGTCCTCTAGAAACGGTTGAGAGAGGCTATGGAAATCTTGTTGAAAGGCTACGGTCGCTTGGTGCTGAGGTTACAGTGGAATGACGGGGCGGGAGTCCGACTTATGTGGACCGGTTACCGTTGAGGATCGGATTGAACAGGTGGCTGGTTTGTTTGGCTGGGCGGAAACACGGGCTGCTGTCCCGGAGCTAGTGCGCGTGGTTGTTGCTGGGGTTGAATTCGTTGTTGCAACTGGACGGGGGAACCACCGACCATGGCAGAGCCAGCGTCTCGTCCTACCGTGAAAGGAAGCAAGTCTCTCTCGTCAAGTTCGATACCTCGGATCACATGTGGTGTCAACGTTAGGATGATATCCGTCTCTTGAGTTTCTGTTTTGTTACGCCCGAATAATCGCCCAAGGACGGGAATCCTGTTAAATCCAGGCACACCCTCAAGTACTTCTCTTTCATCATCGCGGATTAGGCCAGCGAGGATATTTGTTTCACCGTCACGCAACCGGATTGATGTCACGATGTTTCGATTTCCGAACTGGGGTAGGTCACCGAAACCGGTTCCTGAGATGTTACTGATTTCTACATCAAGGGCGAGAGAGACTTCGTCATTGTGGTGGATACGCGGGGTAATCTCAATGTTCACGCCGATGTTTTCATAATTAAATGAAGTTATTGGTTGTTGGCTAACTCCACCGGCAGCAATCGGAGAAAATGTGGTCACGGGGACTGGCACGCGTTCGCCGAAGGCGGCTGTGGCGGCGACTCCATCTGCGGTTCGCAGGTGTGGATTCGCCAGAATACGAGTACTTGTGTCACTAGCAATCAAGCGCATGAATAGGCTTGGTATGTCCGCAATAAATACATCGGAACTACCTAGGCGTTGCATCTGATCGAGTGTCAAGGATTGTTGCGCAAGGCCTGCGACAGCGCTAATACCAGCGGAGCCGACGTTAGCAAATTGCAGGCCGTATTCCCTCAGTGTTTGCCGATCGGCCTCCAAGAGTTGGACTTCAATGACAACTTCTGGCCGAGCTTTATCGATAGCCTGTAGCAGTTTAGCCGCCGCAGCAATGCGTTCCGGCGTGTCCTTGATAGAGATCGAATTTGTTGCGGTGACCGGAGCTAGTCGCCTGAGATCGATTACAAGTCGTAGAAGGTCGATTGTTTCAGTCACATCGGCATGGCTCAGGTAAAACGTTCGGACAATCTCTTGCTCGTACTCTCGGCGTTTATTCGGTGTGTCGGGAATGATCGTGACCGTAAGCGGAGCAGTGACGCGAAAGAAATTTTGCGTGGTTGCCGCCACTGATGCGATGGCTGTGTCGAATGTTGTATTGCGCAGGTCGATAGAAATTGGTACGTCGACGAATTGGGGATCGAAGAGCATATTCACGCCGCCGAATTGACCGAGACTTGAAAAAACCGCCCGAGTACTTGCATCCCGAAATACAACGGAATCTGGTAATTCGATGCCTTGTGGTAGTGAAAGGCTTTCTGGTGCGGCGTCGCGGGTGCGGTTGATTAGCGATTCAAGTTCGGTCAGGCCGTCGGTCGGCCTTGGACGTTGGGTACGGATTGCTTCTTTTGTCTTAGATATTTCTCGCTCAATATCACCCATAGTTGGGTTGAGTTCGTAGGCGAGTTGAAACTCACTGAGCGCAGTGTCCCATTGACTGTCTTGTGATAGCCGACGGCCTTCATTGTAATGGTGTTGGGCAGCTCTCAGTCTGGCCCTCTCAAGGGAGAGTTGGGCATCTCTATCCCGGGGATTTTCTTGGATCGCTCGAGTGTAAGCGATGACGGCTGCGTCATAGTTTTGCTCGCGCTCGGCAATCTGTCCGCTTCGTAGGGCACTGTTTGTTGCACATGAGGCACTGGCAATAGCAAGGAATACCGTCACCGTGCGTTTCCAGGAGAAACCCTGAGCTAGTTGGAAAAAAAAGTGCATTAGTGTGTCACCGCGTGAAGCTGTCATCGGTAATTACCTCGACATCCTGAGCGACGTCGAACTCAAAGACTGTATCGGACAAACCGGGGTTTTCCTGCAGGTCAGTGAATGTGTATGTGGAGATGCCACCTTGGAAATCAGTAGTGGCCATTGCTTCAATGTCGTACGTTTCGGTGCTGAGAGTGACAACCAAAAATTCATAGTCT
>CAYFJM010000061.1:0-9431 GCA_964343415.1 uncultured Vicinamibacteraceae bacterium
TAGATAAGAGAGACGCCCCGCTTTCACACTAAGTTTCATGGCGACTGCCATTTCAATGGGATTGTTGGCACCGGCAATACCGGTATTCATCAAGACACCATCGACTCCAAGTTCCATTGCGATCGCGGCATCTGATGCGGTGCCTACTCCCGCATCGACGATTACCGGAACATTCGAGGCCTCCTTAATAATTTGAATGTTGTTAGGGTTCTGAATTCCAAGCCCGGAACCGATTGGCGCTCCGAGCGGCATCACAGCGGCCGCACCGATTTCTTCGAGTTTTCGGCAGGTGATTGGGTCATCATTTGTGTACGGGAGAACAACGAATCCTTCTTTGACAAGTATTCGGGTCGCGTCAAGTAATGCTTCGTTGTCTGGAAAAAGAGTTTTGTCGTCGCCGAGTACTTCAAGTTTCACCCAATTGGACAACCCGGCTTCTCGACCAAGGCGCGCGGTCCGTACAGCATCGTCGGCAGAATAACATCCAGCGGTATTTGGCAAGAGAAAGTACCGACTTGTATCGATGTAATCAAGCAACGATGTTGCCGAGCGGTCAGTAAGGTTCACGCGTCTGACGGCAACAGTGATCATTTCGGCGCCAGAAGCTTCTAATGCCTGCACCATCTGATCATTTGTGAGGTACTTTCCAGAACCAACGATAAGACGAGAATCGAACGACTTGTCTGCAATTGTGAGGAGATTGTCTGGCATGGTTCTATTATCCGCCACCAACAAAATTCACAACTTCTATTGCATCTCCGCTATTCACGATGGTGGAGTCGTAATTGGATTTTTTTACAACGTTCATGTTGTGTTCGACAGCGACTCGCCGTCTGTCGATGGCAAGATGGGAAAGTAGTCGACCAATCGTTAGCGGACCATCGGTTTTATATGTTTCACCGTTAAGCACAATGTTCACAATGTTTACAGACTACTTCCGCCTAATCTCGCCGTCAAGACGAACGTATTTTGCTCCAGGAGAGACGGTACTAGGCTTGATCCTTAGGGTCTAGAATGTCAGGTGTGACGCCGAACGTACAGAGCAAGTTGGTCGTATGATTTTGGATGGAATTGTCGGCGATGGGGATTTGTGAGTATGAAGTTGTTGGCCGTGTCGCATCGTCACTAAGTAATTGTTGATAGTCGTTGGCCATCATTTCGAGTTGGTGATGAGATTCCCAGTATTGACGTGCTCGCAGACCAAGTTGCTTGCGAAGATTTGCATCGGTAGAGAGTCGTCGCAAGGTAATTTCAAGTGAGTGATCTTCATCAAGAATATCGATCGCAACGCCTAAAGGTTGTGCATCAAAAGTATTCTTCCAGGGATGCGATAGAGTCCATGCCCACGGGGTTAGTAGCATCGGCATGTCACGGTTTAGAGCGAGATCGGTAGTAATGATGGGCTTTCCCATGGCCAGACAGCGGATCATTGATGCAGAGGTTTCGCCAGTGCTCGGCCAGCGGAGACATAAGTATACGTCGGCGGCGGCAAGGTATTGCGGTAAATCTGAATCAGCAATGTAGTCGGTGTACGTAACGAGATGGTCGATCCCGAGCGCTTGCGCATCTGCTTTGGCATCGTAGTGGGCGACGGAATGACCGACCAGTAAAAGTCGAATAAAGGGATGTGTTTGTTTTAATTTTTTTATCGAACGAAGAATTTGTGGTATCCGCTTTTCCGGCGTCAGGTTACCGTAAGCTGCAAAGACGACATGTTCTGATGACAACCCTAACGTTCTACGTATTGAGTTTCGCATACTGTCGTTAAGTGTTGAAGTGGGGTCTGTGACACCCATTCGTATGGTAGTGATGCGCGAGTGCGAATAATTGCGCTGAAGTTCTTCAGCTAATCGAGCATTATGCACGGAAACGGAACGGGCAACTGTCATTGGCACGCCCAGCATTGGCCAGAAATATGTCAGGTGTCCCAGTAGTCCTTGTACTCCAAGTTCAGCCACATCGGAAGGGCAGTCTGAATGGCTAAACGCAAATTCTTTTCGATATGTGTCCTCCCGACCTGTTGACAACAAGGATCGGGCGCGCGAGTGATGTACATGCCCGTCGTGCAAGACCAGGTGCCCTGGGTAATGTGCAAGGTATGGCCACATGTAGTCGTGACATGTTGCATTGCCTAATTGGTAAATCACGTGCTCGTATGACACGCGTTTCCGTTTCCAGACAAAATCATGTGCGTTGAAGACATTAAGGGAAGAATCGACACTGGAGTAAGGTTCGGCACAGTCCGTATAGAGATCAATCTCGTGTTTGCTCGATAGCAGGGGTAATAGTTCCGCCGTGTAATGGGCGATTCCGGAACGTTGCGGTGGTAGCGGAGAAAAGATGGCTACGCGCATATAGGATTCTTGGTCATTTCATCCGATCCCGAACCATTGCATAGAGTAATGGAAACATGACTTCATGATGACCGGTTATTCGATAGCCTTGACCGTCCGGTTGAGTTGGTCTGTCTACTACGTTTTGTGAGGGACGGTAGTGTTGAAACATGTCAAAGTTTGCCGTCACGATTTTGTGCGGCGTGCCGGTTATGTTGCGTGCGATATTAATTGCTTTTAAAAACACTTCTGGCAGAGTGACGGCAGAACCAAGATTGATATACAGCCCGCCATTGTCCAAGTGTGTCACTAATTGTCCGAGTACGAGAAAATCTTTCATCGCAGCACGCCCAAGAGCGCTACCATCGTTCCCGGGGTGCATATGCGCTGTGTCAGCACCGATGGTTACGTGGAGTGTTGTTGGTACTGCGCAGTTGTAGCATGTCGCGAGGATGCTCGGTGCTACGTTGTCGGTCGCTGCTGACAGCAAACATCCTACCGCTTGTCCGAGGCCGTAACTTTCACGTTGGGCAAGTTCGACTGCCTGCCAGTACGCGACAGCTGTATCGGCCGCCATTCCAAATTGACCTTTGGGAAGTCCATCCGAGACTTCTTCTGAGGTGTGCCCATGCATCGCTAGTTCCCAGTCATGAAGGGCGACAGCACCCGTTCCAGCGAAGCCACTGATATAACCCCTTTCGATAAGATCAATAATCAAATGACTCAATCCAACCTTAATCGGATGGGCGCCCATTCCGAGGATGACGCCCCGGCCTCTTTCAATTGCCGAGGCCCAGGCGTCTGCGACGGCTGTCAGATCTGCGCCTTTTAATACGGATGGCATCAGGGCATCGAGTGACGTTCCGGCGGCTGAGTAATTTGTTGGGTCAGCGAGCATTGCATGCTTGACTTTGCTTGGCCGGTTTTCAAGTGGTGTCGTTGTAGCCAAGGAGAGATCAAGTGTGGGATAAGCAGTTTTATTCACGGTTTTTTTTTGATTGTTGAATACTTTTGATGAGTCCGGTAGTCGAGAAGCCTGGCAGGAGAGGGACTAGTTCTACGCGCCCTCCGCGTCGTTCGACGACATTTCGCCCCACTACGTCTGAGATGCTGTAATCTGCTCCCTTTACGAGTATGTCGGGTTTGATCGCCGTAATTACACGTAACGGTGTACGTTCTGAAAAAACAGTGACATAGTCAACACAACTTAATGCAGCGAGCAGGTCTGCCCGTTCGTCCTCCCCGATGAGTGGGCGCTCATTTCCTTTAAGTCGTTTTACGGATTGGTCACTATTGATACCCACGACCAGGAGGTCGCCCAGTGCACGCGCCCGCTGTAATAGGTGTAAGTGTCCCGTGTGCAGGACATCAAAACAACCATTGGTAAAGACAACACGAGAACCGGACTGTCGAGTTTTAGCTAGCTGGCTAAGCAAGGCTGATCGAGAAAGAATTTTTGAACCAGAGGGCGCAAGTGATCCATGCATCACTCGTTCTAGTGCGTCTCGGTCAATAGTACTAGTACCGACCACGCCAACGACGAGGCCAGCGGCTATGTTCGCGCGTCGTGCTGCTTCTTTCAGTGCGGTGCCTTTGAATGCTTCAATGCCCATGACAGCCGTTACAGTATCGCCAGCGCCGGTTACGTCAAATACTTCATGTGTTTGAAACGCAGGAACGTGAGAGTGAGTCGAGTTGGCCGTGGTGTAATCGAACAGGTTCATGCCGTTCTGTCCACGAGTTACAAGTACGGCTTTTGCGCTAGTAATTTTTTGAACATTGTGAGCACGGGATGAAAGATCCTTCGACGGTCCATTTATCGATGTTCCACCTGTTGCTTCGATAATTTCTCGTTCATTTGGGGTGAGAATGTCTGCACCGCGGTACCGAGTGAAGTTTTGGCCTTTTGGATCGACAAGCACTAATACATCATTCTTTGCTAGGCGATTGCGTAGCACTAAATCGAGAATGGAATCAGTCAGTACACCCTTGGCATAATCCGAACAAATAATGCCGCATGCCCGACGACGTACACGACGAATGCGTTGTAAAAGTAAGCGTTCGTCTTGGTGCCCGATCTGATTCCGATCTTCTCGATCGACGCGAAGTAGTTGTTGGCCTCTGGCAATGATGCGAAGTTTTCGCGTTGTAGGCCTGGTTTTTGAAACAACGATTGCAGTTGTATCTATTTTGTGCCGAGCGAGCTCCGCTCGCAGCCATTTACCGTCCACGTCTTGCCCGACGAGACCGGCCAACTTTACGTTGTAGCCTAAGGAGGCCAGGTTCAGGGCAACGTTCGCAGCGCCTCCCGCTCGGTTTGCTTCTCGTTCCCAGTTGAGTACTTGGACTGGTGCTTCAGGAGAAACTCGGGAGACGTCACCCCACACATAGTGGTCGCAGATGAGATCGCCGATAACAAGAACCGGTTGAGAGTCCATTAGTAACGTCTATTGTATCGGTCTGTCTATAGCGAGAGGTTCACTAACGATTTTTACTAATAACATTGTTTAAATGGGTTTGTAATGCCAAGTTTGCTTTATTTTGAGATGAAGTCGTGACTTAGTAACGTGGTTTGCAGAGAAATCTACGTAGCAAGAACGTATTCCATGTTTGTTATGAGGATGTCTCTCATGAAGGGTATGTCTGGTAATAGCCCGGTAACTGTTTTCGGAAACAAGCGCTTGGCGAATCTACTGACGTAGAGATCCTCCTTAACTAGTTCGAAGCCGGCACCAGCAATGGCTTGCCTGAGATTACTGACGGTTACGTGGTAGAGCAAATCGTCGTCTTTGATCTCGCCACGTCGGGCCATTGTGAGAAACGATGAACCGTCAGGAGGCGCTTCAAGCCATGTTGGGTGGTGAGTCGCAATCCACCTGGATGTTGCAAAAGCGGCCCGTCTTCCGATAACCAAATGTAGCGGGATGGGAACTTTTAATCGGGGTAGATGCGATCCGTGGGGTGAGAGATACGGTGCCGTTTGAAGAAACATTCGACCATTGGGTCGCATTACGCGCCTGGCCTCACGCAGGTAGCCTTCGTAATCGCTGACGTGCTCGATTACTGCATGGGAAAGTACGGTATCAAATGTTCGATCTGGAAATGGGAGATGAGATCCATTCGCTTGAGCGAAGGAAATATTTGGTATGTTGAGTTCTGACGCCAACCGTGTTCCGGCATTAGCGAAGCGGTCACTTAGGTCGATTCCGATCACATGATCGGTTTCTTCCGCGACAGAAACGCACATGCCACCGCCACCGCAGCCATCATCAAGTACTTGGCCGAGTTTCGTGATGCCAGCACGCTCAAGGTAGCGTAGAAGTTTCGCGCTACGCCAGTACTCAAACAAAGCGTAGTGATATTCGGAACGAAAACGAACGGCAGCGTGCCGGGCTATGGCTTCGTCGTCAACGACTCTCACTGGTGGTTTCTCTTATTGGGAAGAACAGGATACTTGTTTTGATTAAACGGCATCACGTCTTTATACCTAGATCGCTGGCTTGTCGTCTTTGTTGTTAGACCAACTTGATGATAAGACGGAACGGGCCTGTTGAATCGTAGTTTTGTCAAACACACGTATAAAGAGTAGACCGATTGGGAAACAAGAGACGATCGCGCACCTGATTAACAGGTCCATCATGACAGAGTTCTGTGGGGCTAAACCTAAGGCCAAATACAGCACAATGCCGAATCCAGTTATTCGAAATAGTCGACCGACTTCATAAGGAATTCGATAATGTTTTTGTGCGACTATGAGAAAGGTTGAAGCCAGAACGCATTGGCCGATAACTACAGACAGACCGGCACCGAGCATGCCAAGCCTAGGGATCAGTAACAAGTGTCCGATTATTGTGATTACGGAAGAAATCAACGTGATGCCTGGTAAGCTGCGAGATTGTTTCGCGATGTTGAGAGAGGTGATGGCAAAGATGGTTATTGCCTGAATGGTGACACCAAAGGCGAGAAGCGGCACGATATGTGCCGCGTCGTGAAAAGTTGGCGGAGTCAGAACGCGTACGAGCGGTTCGGCGAATACCGCAAGGCCTAGCGTCGAAAAAACTAAGACACTGAATGCAACTGTTGCGAGACGAGCAAAAAGTTTTGGAGCATCGGAGCGTTCCATCGCTTCGTATGAAAATGGGGTCCAAGCTCGCTGAAAAGCAACTGGGTAGAATTTTAGTACGTTTGCAACGCTGCTGCCCAGTTGGTACAACCCTACGTCACGTAACGGTAAAAATAACCGGAGGAAAAATCGATCGGACATTGCCATAATTTGATGTAGCACGGCATAGGGGACTCGTGGAAGGCCGTATGCGAGCATGTCCTGTACTAATTTCCAAGAGAATTGCCAGGCAAGGAGTGGTTTCAGCACGCGAGATAATGCTAGTAGAAGGACCGTCGATACAAAAAGATCAGCGAGCATGATGCCGATGATGCCGAGTTGAAGACCGACCACCAAAATTAGTCGCGCTGCAACGGTGCCGAGTGCTCTCGCAAATGTCCACGTTGCAAATTGTTTTGGTCGGTTTTGAATTCGAAGAAAGTTGAATGGAAGAAAGAAAAACGCTGCAATTGCACTATTCATCGCAAGGATTGCTATCGCGGTGCCGTAGACATGCGAACCGAGCAGAAGCGTGCTGATCGCAGTAGAACCAGCGACTAGTGCCAATAGAAGGACGGTGTTAGTTCCAAGAAGAAAAATTATTGTGGAGCCCGTTAACGTGCGGCGTGTATTGTCACTATCGCAATCGTAGTAGAACCGGAGAAAAGCTTCGTCGAGGCCCCATTGTGTGAAGGGGCGAAGAAATGCTTCCAGGAGGAGCAAAAGGGCGAGGATGCCGAATTCGTCCGGCGTAAGTACTCGAGTGTAGACCGGAACGAGTAGGACATTGATTGCCAGAATGGCAACATCCGCTGAGCCGTAGACAATCAGGTGTCCAAAAACTCGTCGGACGTTGTCAAACACGGCGCAATAATACCGGATTAACGTGATTTGACTCGGATGTGGATTACCATGATTCACAATGCCGGCAAACGGAGACCTGAGTTCTCCACTTCGTGTCTTGATGGTGACTCCCCATTTGCCGCCGGAGTGGGCCGCGAATGCGATCCTTCCTGCGCAACTTGGGTCCGCTCTCCAAGCATTTCGTACAGAATGTCGATTTCTTGCACATGCTTCGCGGGAGCAATGTCCCGTTGTGGCGCCTATACGCTATGTTCCTCGGCGTGGTCGCGGGTGGTGGTCGCGAACCAAAATAGGGGCACTGATAGCGGCTATCCGGATCGCGAGGAGAGCTTTGCCTCTAATTAAATCGAGTGATGTCATCCATCTGCACGGAAATGGATTAATTGTTGAGGTTTCGGATTGGCTCGCGAGTCGAATGGGTAAACCGCGTGTCCTTACGTTGTACGGCACGGATGTGTGGCACCATGATGTAATGCGCCATCGGCGATTCGGTGCAGTGGTGCGTAACGCCAGAGCGCGTGTTTTTTACAGTGAGGCGTTGCGTGAATTCGCAAATACTTTAGGGCTGGCACCTTGTCCGTCTGACGTAATTTATGCTCCGATTTCATCAACATTTAAGACCTTCGGAAGGGAACAGCGGTCTGAATTTCGTAAAGAACTGAACCTCGCTCAATCAGCGGTGTTGTTGACAGTGAAGCGACTTCACCCTGTGGCCGGATACGAAGATTTACTGCGAGCGATGCCGGCTATCTGTTCCGCTCACAAGAATGTTCGTCTTCTCATTGTCGGAGAGGGTGAATCGCGTGTTGCACTCGAAACGCTGACAAAGAAACTAGATCTAACCAAGAATGTTCAATTCCTTGGCGGTATAAGTAACGAAAAGTTATACCGCTATTATGCTGCAGCAGATCTGTTTGTCCTGCCGTCTCGTCTTGAATCATGGGGGACTGTGATGCTTGAAGCGCTGGCTTGTGGAACACCAGTGGTAACAACGGAAACTGCAGGGGGGCAAGAGGTTGCACGCCTATTTCCAGAGGATGTGAGGGTGACGGCTGTTGATAGCCCTGATGATCTAGCCGCAGTTGTAGCGTTTGAACTGGGAGCGTGTCGTCGGGTTAGTCGAAATGTACACCCACGATTACAAACGCGTTTTAGCATCGAGGCCTGTGCTCGAAACTACCATGCTATTTACCGTCAAGTTCTTGCCGGCCGCGACCAAGCACGCGTGAAGGGATTCAATACTTGATGCAGATATGCTATTCGGGTGATAGGGCCCGCCTGCAAATGCATAACGTTGCAGAGTACATTGGTCGTTTCTGTCTTAGCGCCGACTGTCGGCTTTGGCGGTATAAAAAAATAACTCGTCGTCGTTTTGTCCGGTCAAGTTCGAGAATTTAGGATAGGGTGCGCACGTGAATTGGCTGAACCAGCTTTCAAGTGTTAAGCGTGGGTGGATAGTTGTAATTATTATTGGATTTTGTTCGATACCGGCCGTAACACCACGGTTGTACGCGTCTGATGAAATTCAATATTTCTCTTATTTACGTTCGCTTTGGTTTGACCAAGACCTATCTTTTGATAACGAGTATCGATATTTTTACGATCGCGGCATCGCTACGGCATACGGATTCGAAGAGACGTTTCTCGAGCTGAAAACAGAAACTGGTCACCGGATAAATTTTGCGACAATCGGCCCCGCAATTCTTTGGATGCCGTTCTATGCCATTGCGGATGGGACTACTCGATTGATGAGAACCGCAGGCTTTTCTGTTGCTGTGAATGGATATTCCCGACCTTATCTTACGGCGATCGCGTTCGGCTCAGCCTTTCTGGGTTTTCTCGCCGTCTGTTTGTCTATTTCAGCGGCACGCCGGTTGCTCGGTCGAGGGTTTTTGGCTGGACTGGCTGTGTGGTTTGGTACCCCGCTTCTGTTTTATATGTATCTCGCACCAGGGATGGCGCATGCCTGTTCGGCATTTGCCGTTGCTCTCTTTCTTACCATTTGGCTGAAAGTACGTGAAGACTGGTCTGCTGGCGGCTTGATAGGTCTTGGCGCGGCGGCGGCGTTAATGACTATGGTCCGTGAGCAAGACGTATTTTTTGTCGTGGGACCGGCCGTGGACTATATCTGG
>CAYFJM010000062.1:0-9398 GCA_964343415.1 uncultured Vicinamibacteraceae bacterium
AACGGCGTCGGTCATTGCCCAAAGAACCAACAACGAAAATCATGGGGACGCCCCGACTAACCGTTTTCGCGCTAAGGGCCTACTATGAGACTAGACTGGTTCGGTGTCAAGAAAAACCACCAGATATAGTGTGGTCGTTTTGATAAACGCGCAAGATATTGGCCCCTTGAGCCAAAAATAAGTCGAAAGTAATCGAGTATCTGTAAAATTTCGTCGACAAAAAAGCTACCAGCGCAAGACGCATCGAAAAAGAACGTTTAGCATCTCCGTCAGTGGAAGATAACTTCAAGAAATTACCCTGCAACAAAATTTGTGATACCCCTGAACAACTAGATCCCAACAGCATTAGTTCTGCGCTAACGCAAGTCATCATATGCTCAGGTTTCCCAACACAGTTTGCCCTAGTACTGATTTTGCAAGGCCTGGGAATGAACGCCACTTCCAGTGACGGACAATTGTCGTTTAGCTACATTGTTACGTTATCTCTAGTTGACGCCCTACTTTTAGTCGGCCTGATAAATTATTTCCTTAAAAAACATGGTGAATCGATACACTCTCTTATCGTTAACAAAAAATCTGTCCTACCCGAGATCGGACTCGGCCTGATACTGACACCGCTACTCGTCATCTTCTCAATCGGGGGACTCTTGTTGATTCGCACCGTCGCCCCAACACTCAGTAACGCAGCAAGTAACCCACTAGAGGCCATGATCAATACTCCTCAGCGGGCGATCTTATTCGGCCTTGTCGTAGTGATAGCGGGTGGATTCAGAGAAGAACTACAGAGAGCGTTCATTTTGCGACGCTTTGAACAGCACCTGGGGGGTGGTTGGTTGGGTTTAATACTGTTCAGTATCCTGTTCGGATTAGGGCATCGCCTTCAAGGCTGGGACGCTGTCATCATGACAGGAATGCTCGGTGCGTTTTGGGGATTGCTTTACTTATCAAGAGGTAACGCCGTCACCTCAATGGTTAGCCATTCGGGATTTAACCTGCTCGAAGTCATTCTTGCGATCAGTGCCGCCCAATCACTCTAAACATCTCGTAGTGCAAAGATTAGATCTACGGCTCAAAACGAACGACCTCTCCTCTTCGTGTAAGGTCAGTCAACCACTCCTTGACAAGCAACTCACGTTGTTCTGACCACAACCTCGAACGAACAACCTCACGCACTTCATTGAATTCAACTGTCCGACCAGACACTGTAAAAAAGTCTCTATTCTCTGAAAAATAACTGACTAGATCAGATTCCCTCAGTTGACTAGCGTCACCGAAACGTTCGCTAACGTACCGCTCAATACGTATATTATCCTGAAGAATTTGTCTAAGATCAGACAGTCCCAAACCAACCGAAAGAAGAAACTCGCTCAAGGCTAACTCTCCCCCTAGACGGCCTTGAATAACTCCTATTTCCTCTTCCACTTCCTCTGACGCCGGCATCGAAGTCCGGTATCGATTGGCCTCATCGAGCGCAAGTTTCCGCTCAATTAACTTCGTAACGTAATACTGGTCTGCCTCTATTGGCTCCGAACTCTCTATCTTGTCAACCAAATCAAGTTCAAGGAAGGCACGAACATCCGAACGTAAAATAACCTGCCCCGAAACCACAGCGAGTATCTGATCGAGTTGCTGCGACGACACCGACACCGTCGTAACGACGAGCACTGCGAACAGGAAACTAAAAAGCTTGCCCAATGCTGATATGCAGTGCAGTAAGTGGTTCCTGTGTCCGACTCGTTTCGTCGCCAAAAAAGTACCGTTCCCCGAGTTTAAAACCGAGATCGACACGGATTGGACCTACGGGTGAACTATAGCGTATCCCAAAACCGGCGCCACTTCGAAGCCGCCGAAGACTCAACCGCTGAACTTCAGCATAAACATTTCCAGCATCGAGAAAAGTCACCAGCCCCAATGTTCCCGTAAGTCTCACGCGAAGCTCTGTATTGACAATAATCATTGCATTCCCGCCTTGGGGAAACCCATCCTGGTCAATAGTGCCACCAGGATTTCGGCTCGGTTCTCCCAATCGATCGAGAGCATAGCCACGAACGGTCGTATCTCCGCCGGCAAAGAAACGCTCGCTCAAAGGAAGAGCTAACGTCCGCCTCATCTTCACAGACGCGCCTTCAACATCTAACGGCAATGTCTGAGGAAAGCCCCAGGCCAGCCCAAGACGTGAACCAGCTGCAAATACGACCCTCGATGACTGACCTAACTCCTTAAAAATAGAGCCCGAAACGAAAGACTTCGAAAACCCGATCGCCGAACCGATAGCACGAGAGGCTAGTTCTGTCTCCATAACGATTGCCGTACCACGCGATGGATCAAATGGATCATCCCGTGTATCGCGAAGGCGGCTCACACGAAAAGAAGAAAGGCGAACCTCTGGAAATAACCGATCGACAATATTGCTATCTTCGAGATTGAGCTGGCGATTCGAGGTGTCATTAGCTCCGAGACGGTAGCCAACCGTCGTAGTTGCAGCATCCCCCGAATTTGCAATCATCTGGGCAGTAACACCGCGACTAAATAGATCAAACCCAGGTCTAATAGTCTGCTCGACATAACTCGACACCAACACGTCCCATCCGAAACTAAATGACCGTGGTTCACGATACGTGGCAAGCACGCGATATTCGTTAAACCCCAGTGTTTGAGAACTCTCCGAAACATTACTGCTGACCAAATCATTCTTTCGTCTCACACTCACGCGCGTAAATAAATTAATCGATCGATTCTTACCCCATAGATTACGACGACCGATCTGCAACGACCCCCGCGGCGCAAACTCTATGCGCTCTACAGCCGAACCACCCGTGCTGCTCGCCGCGCGACGAAGTCGCTGCGATGCTTCAAGACCTCCTCCATAAGCCAAGGTAGTCGCCGGGGCTTCCTCTACCTCAATAATCAGATCGCGACGTTCGACTTGCCCATGACTAAATTCTCGGATGTCAAGTCGGCGGAACATCCCGAGCGCATTCAGCCGGCGTCTCGTCTCAGCAACATCATCAAGACCAAGAGCGCTTCCCGACACCAGGGTAAGTTCCTGACGAATTGTTTCGGCGTCGACTTGCTCGTTACCCACAATCAACACATGGTCAACGATTACCTGGTAGCCTTCCGTAATGCGAAAAGTCACATCCGCCTCAGTAAGATCATCCGAAAAACTCGTATCCACATCGATCGCAACTTGCTCATATCCATCATTGAGATAACGCCGAAGAAGCACGTCGCGATCATCAATAATCTGCAATCCATAAAACGCCCCCCCAACGGTGGCAGTAACCGTTTCATGAAGTTGCTCTACGGGCCATGCCTGGACACCCTCAAACACTACCGAGCCGACGGTCATGCGTGGCCCTTCTTCCACTATCAGATTGACCGTTTGCCAAACCTCGCCGAAGACGGGTTCAGATACGGAAACCGCATCAACACGTGAACTCGCTGCGCGGACAGTCGTAAACCCTCTCCGCTGGTACAACTCTTCAATCGTGGCAAGCCCTGCATCAAGGTTGTCGTCAACAAACGGTTCCCCCGCAGGTAGATCTATAAGCCCTAAAAGTATGTCTGCTGAAACATTCTCATTTCCTTGGATAAGAACGTCGGCCACACGGTAAAGCGGACCTCGATGAACCGAAAAAACGATCGATATTTCGTCGTCGGCGCCATTCCGTGTGTGCGTCACTTCGGCATCGCGGTACCCAAGTGACCTCAAATAGTTAACAATAAGAAGGTCGGCATCCTCGAGTAAATCTTCGTCAACGCTGGCTTCGCGCGCAACAGGAACCAAGTCTTCTACCGTCGCATTTGGCACCTCGTCCCCATCAAATATCACGTTAATACGGGGACCTCGGTAAACAGACAGCCTTACATCAATCGACGCCGTGCCGTCTCGGCGTTCAATCGAATGAGAAAGGCGTGCTTCATAGTATCTGAGGCTACGAAGCTCAGTTTCGTATTCGTTGAGCCGTTGGTCAAGAACTAAGCCGTCATAAAAATCCCCATCTTGCAGGCTTAAGCGCTCTCGAAGACGGCTATTAAGCGACGCCGATGCGACACCGGTGATTAACCACCGGTTCACACGAATACGGGCACCAGCGCTCACCGCTATGCGAAGCGTATTAACTCGTGGCGTACGTCTAATATCGGCTTCAATGACTGCGTCAAAATACCCTCGCCGCGCATAGTAATTCCGTACTGTCTCGACAACCTCGCTAACCACATTCTCAGAGAAAATTTCTCCATGATTCCGAACAACCTCGCGACTTAGCTCTTCATTAGACAACTCGGTGTTACCGATCAACTCCACCCGATCAATAACGCTGAAAACCTGTAACTGGTAGGACAGTGCAACACCACCATCACGCTCATGCGCATTCACCGAGATACCACCGTACCGTCCCAGACTAAAAAGATGCGTTAAGCTTTCCCGCACCTCACTTATCCTGAGCGGTTCACCGACAGCGGTTTCAATCAAATCAAAAACCGCTGAGTCCCGAATCTGCACCCCATTTGATACAAACTCAATTTCAACGACCTGCTGACCAATGAATCTATTGATATCGGAAGCCGCCGAGACCGGACTCGCCAAACAAACGAGAGCGGAAATACCAATCAACGAGCGCCACGACATCAGAAGGCGTGCCTGACTCGAAAGTCGAGCGCATAAGTACGATCTTCGTTCTGGGACAACACCCAAGACAATCGTTCTGTTGCGTCGTACTCTAGGATAACTATAAGGTCTTGATTATTTCCGCTGACTGCCCGGGAAAACGTTACGTGTGCCCGTTCGGATATACGTCGACCAATAAGTACCCGCGCGGTCGGAATGAGCTGCGTTGATTGCTGTGTAGCCGGGTCATCAAGCGAGGGAACAATTTCAAAGGTATCCACGCCGAACGAACGCTGCATAACCCCGCCTACACCAGAAGAAATCGGACTTGTTAGTAGACGAGCTCCTGCAGCCTGGAGAAGCTCCTGTTGAGACGTTTCACGAGCTCTCAGCGTGCGAATCGCTGCCTGCTGCGGGTCACGAACGTCGCCGAGCAATAAACCAATAATCTCAAACTGTTGTAGCGGTGGATCTGACTCAAGCGTCGGAGAGTCGAGTCGGTCAAAAGTACCACTTAAGCCAAGCGTCACACGATACGTTTGCCCTGGCACGCGAATATCAGTTTCTACTTCGACATCAAAAAACGGTTCTATGCTTGTCGGGTTAGAGAATCCAACATTTCCTCGAGTCAGACGATACCGATTACCTTCGAAATAAATTTGTCCACGCTCAAGTTCGACATTACCAAGTAATGCAGGCTGGTCGTACGTCCCACGAATAGAGATATCAGCACTCGCAACGATCTGAGCACGATTATCAGAAATACGAAGAGTGGATGGCGCTGAAACACGAAGGTCGTATTGCAAAGGGATGGCAACCTCCGCGCCCACGTCTTCCGCGGCAACCAAACTAGAAAGGTTAATAAAACCTCCTTGAGCCTGAAAAAACTCAAGCCAGATGGCATCTTCAACATTAATCACGCCACCCAGAATTGGCTCGTCTAAGGAACCACGTAGAGTCAGCTCGGCATTGACACGCGACCGAATATCTTCAAGGCGTAACGCTGAGTTCTCCAGACTCGCCGTGATACCAAGATTTCCAATTCGGTACCCTTCCATGCCGATTCGCCCACCGAACTGCATCACCCCACCAGCAAATTGCCCCGACAGTTCATCAAGCCTCATGCCACCTGGTTCAAAAACCACACGTCCCTGCAACGCATCCAGTGAATGAGGTAGTGAGAAATGGCGAAGACGACCATTGGTAATTCTGGCCTCACCAGTAAGTATCGGTTCGTCGAAAGCTCCCTCCACCGTAGCTTCTAGCTGCATCGTGCCACTTCCACGAACATCCGCGAAAAATCCCTGCAGAATACCGAGACTCGCGTCTCCGTTGGCGCTCAGCAACAACCGCCTGTCAGACAGCGCAATGTCACCGGTCAAATCAAGCGCCGTTCCTTCCCCTTGTAAATGCATATCGGACACACTGACCACGTTCCGATCGACCAACAGGCGTACAACACCTTCATTCGTAATGCTGTAATCAAATAACGTTAAATCAAGTTGCTCGACCGTCGCGTCAATACGCATTTGGTCAGGATCGGACAATGGTCCTTCAACTAGAATCGTTCCACTCGCAGTCACCGTAGTTTCTTCCGGCAGGTCCGGCTGCAACGTTCGCACAAACGGATCGAGCGTCGTATTAGTGACCCGAAAGCGCAATTCTGACTCGCTACTCTCTGTTAATTCGATTCGCCCCGAACCAGAAACAGCCAATGTCGGCGAAGCTGCCTCAAGTTCAACAGCCATGGCCATGCCACCTACATCTAACCGACCGGAAACCTGACCAACAACGGCTCCCTCAATAGATAGATCCGTCATCGTCCCGCGAATCTCGTAGCTCGGATCATCAAAGGCACCGACACCAGAAATTGAAAAGTCTAATAACCCACCTACCTCGGCACCGGGTCGCTCGAATACGCGAGACGTCATAAGATCGAGATTTCTTGCATCCGCATTAACAGAATACGTACCGTCCCAACGCACATACATCGCCCCCGTCACCTCTCCAAATCCCTTGGAGACAGTCAAACCATCCAGCCACACACCATCGCCTTCAAACCTGAGACCGGCGTCAGTCTGCTCAAACGTCTCTCCGTATGCCGTGCCTTCGCCAATACGCAGACGCCCAAAACCATAAGGCCTACGATAAGCCCCGTATAGTCGAATGTCGCCATACAAGGGACCATCGATTGGATAGCCTTCGAGACTGAACGCATCGCGAAGATATTGCGCAGGAATACCATCTATCTCAAAGCTTGCATTGATTTCTTCCTCACCCTCTGGTGGCGGTCCAAGCGCGAATCGACCGTTGACATGAAGACTAGAATCCGCATCAAGAAACAATCCGTTTGAGACATCGAGAAAACCTTCCTCGACAATGAGTTCGCCGGAGCCATGGCCCCAGTCGACATTCCATGCATAAACATCATCGCCATCGAACGTGGCATCGATACGCGGACTCAAAAAGTCACCAGACATAACGCCAGAAAGATCGCCATACCCAGCAACGTCAAGTTCCCCTGTCTCACGATTGAAAGCCGTCATAAATGCCACCATCAGACGATCGCTTTCTTGCCAATCGGCACTCTTGACTTCAAAAGGAATGTGGGATTCATTACCCCACTGCGTCCATCCATCGAATGTAACTGCTGTGAGAGGTGTCGCAATCCAGCTCGATGAGACATCGATTCTTTCAGGACCAAAATTCATATAGATCTCGCCCCCGAGCGGAAACTGCCACGGGGCACCCTCAGGACTAAAGGGACGTTCTGCATAACCCCATCCGACACGACTCCTTTCAGGACGGACCGTAAGTGACTGGAGTGGCACGTCGTTGACCGGCATAAATTTCAATGACGCGTGGCCCCTTCGATCATCAAAATTGTCAGTTGGCCATTCGAGAAGTACCTCGCCATCAACAGTTCCAAGCGGTCGAATACCAGAAATACCGATCGCGTCAAACAATGGAAATAACTCCACACCATCAACACGAGGTGAAAATGTTGAAAAAGACCTTTCTTCGCTGCCAAGAGGTTGCATGGCATACGAAAATTGAAGGTCACCTTCATAAAATCTTGATTTAGCCCGTGTAATCTCAAAGAAATCGCGTGTCCATATCAGGTCGCCGTCAAAAGCGGGGAAATCAAGTCCTTGAAAAGTCCAATTCTCGCTAGTAAACGATCCGGCTAATTCGTGGCCACCATCGAACAGGTGCCAATCACCAATGAAGACAGCATCACCAGTTGTCGTGAAATTATCCTGAGCAAAAAACACGTCTTTCATTGTTGGCGCATCAATTAAGGAGTCCCTAATAGCGATTTGCGCATCCGGCCAGTTCAAAAGGTCGACTGTGCCATCAAGCGTTGCCTCAACGCCGTCCATTTCTAAGCGCATATCCGTAAGACTGACAAGGCCGCCGTCTAGTGCATATGCTGACTCCCACGTTGCCGTCATCGGCTCAAAATCTTTAATCTGAACTGTTCCACCATGAAAGGACGCATGGCCACCGTATCCTGCGTCGTTAGTCATCGATAGATCAATATTGGTCGCGACAATGCTCCACGGAGCTCCGTGGTCCTCATAAACAAACTCGCCCTCATGTGCACGTAGATACTTCACGGTCGTCACAAAACTTCTTCGCCGCTCCCCATCTTCAGCCGATCGAGAGACTTCGACTGTATCTCGCGTACTATCGTCTCGCCGACTGACAACTCTGGGAAAAGTGTGCCCACCACCTTCGAAACTCTCAACAAGCATCCGCCAACCCTGAATATCGACGGCGTCAACGAAAACCTCTCCCTGCAGCAAAGGGAGCCAATCCGTCGTGACCACGACACGGTCTGCAACAAAAAATGGGCGTTCTTCTGAAGTTCGTCCGCCGATCACAATATCTTCGACTAAGAATTGACCTGGGAAAATATAGGCCGCTATACGACCGATGCTAACCGGCCGATCAATTTGCCCAGAAAGTCCGTCTTCCGCTTGGGACCGTAAGGAAGGCCCTAAGTCAATAGTCACTACCGAAACCAGGCCAGCGGCCACTAGTGCGACAAACACCATGGCGAAATAACGACCGTATCTCCACAAGAAGGTGCCGGACCGGGACCACCACCGTCGAGTCGAGTCAGTCTCTGAACACAACTCGACCAAACCGTTACCGTCTGATTCGACGTCAGGTTTCTCGCGATCACGAGAGTCGTTGGCCAACCGCTTATCTCCCATCAACCGCCTGCCTTTACTCAATCACAATAAGCAACCGTCCTGATTCCACCGAGTCTCCTTCGGAGACCGCCACATCAATCACTGTACCTGCACACGCAGCTGTCAATTCATTCTCCATCTTCATCGCTTCGACGACGACGAGCGGTTGATGCGCGTCAACTTCATCTCCCGGTGCAACCAAAACGCGAACAACTTTACCCGGCATAGGCGCAGTCAAACGCCCGCCATGACTCTCACTGCTATCCGTGCTCGCTACTCTTGACCTACTGCCATTGATCAGGACCTTTTGCTCAGTACCACTGACCCGAACAGTCATCGCACCATTCCGGTCAACCGCACTGCAACGGGCCTGAAATCCCTTGGCGTTCCCATCCGCCTGGAGCAAAGAAAGCAACACTCCATAACGATCACGAGTCACGACAGACGTATCAACTTCATGCCGCTCACCAGCCCATGACACAACAAAGCGATCTTTATGCCCGATAACAGCCTCAACCATCACTTCGTGTATAGAGCCGTTAACCTCGATTTCCATCCGCATGAGTCAGTATCTCTACTTCAAA
>CAYFJM010000063.1:0-9332 GCA_964343415.1 uncultured Vicinamibacteraceae bacterium
CGTGACGGCTCGGTTGTTTGGGAGCGGATTGCTGTGTCAGAGGAACCGCACGAAGGGCGCCATGCAACTGGCAGTTGGGCTTCGGCTTCGGCCGTTACTGACGGCGAAGTGTTATGCGCATTTTTCGGTTCACGCGGACTCTACTGTTACGACCTCGAGGGAACGTTGCTCTGGGATCAGGATTTTGGTGATATGGAAATCCGTATGGGCTTTGGAGAAGGTGCGTCTCCAGTCTTGCACGGTGATTCTATTGTGTTGGTATGGGATCATCAGGGTCAGTCATTTATTACGTCGCTCGACAAATGGACGGGGCAAGAGCGTTGGCGGACTTCGCGTGAAGAGATTACGTCATGGTCTACCCCGCTTGTTGTTGAACACCAAGGTACGGTTCAGGTTATAACCAGTGCGACAGATCGCGTTCGGAGTTATGACATTGATACTGGGAATCTCATCTGGGAAGGCGCAGGTGTTACCCTCAACGCCATCCCGACACCGGTAACGGCCGACGGGATTGTGTATTTGATGAGTGGATATCGCGGGAATCAACTTTACGCGGTTGATCTTTCAAAGGCGCGTGGCGATATTACCGGTACCGATGCGGTTGTATGGTCACACGACCGTGACACTCCGTATGTTCCTTCGCCGGTTTTGCATGATGGAATTCTTTATTTTACGAAGAGTAATTCCGGGGTGTTGTCTGCGCATGACGCTAAAAGTGGTCGGAAACTTTATGGCCCGGAGCGTCTTCCTGGCATTCGAGATATTTATGCATCGCCTGTGGTCGCGGGTGATTATCTGTATGTGACGAGTCGCGATGGGGTAACTCTCGTTTTGGAAACTGGCGAACAACTTCGTGTCGTGGCTACGAATGCGTTGGATGATCAAATTGATGCATCGGCAGCCGTGGTCGGTAGTGAAATCTATCTTCGTGGACAGCGCTACCTCTATTGCATCGCGGACTCTTAGCTTATTTCTATCTTGTGGATGTGTGTTTAGGGGTGACAGCGCGAGCCTGTATAATGCCGACTCTTTCCTAGTAGACCATGCGGATCACTTCAATTACTGCCGGCGCTGGTGGCATGTACTGCGGAAGCTGTATCAGAGATAATTCACTGGCAAAAGCTCTGTTACAGCAAGGGCATGAAGTGCTGCTTGTTCCTCTCTACACACCACCGAGGACAGACGGACCCAGTGTTAGTGAGCAGCGCGTTTTTTTTGGCGGGATCAGTGTGTATCTTGAACAGTACTCGCGTCTCTTTCGATCCACTCCGTGGATGGTTGACCGTTTGTGGGAATCGCCGTGGTTACTGCGCGCGGTGTCGCAGCGAGGTGTGCAGACTCAGCCGGAGCAACTTGGCGAACTAACGGTTTCGATCCTTGAGGGACAGCATGGTCGCCAGCAGAAAGAATTTGACAAGCTTGTCTATTGGCTCCAATCGCAACCGAGACCGGATGTGATCGATATTTCGAACTCGATGTTGATTTCTTTGGCACCAGCGCTCAAGAAAGCGCTTGGCCGGCCGATTTGCTGCACGCTCCAAGGTGAGAATATTTTTCTTGATCATCTGGCCGAACCATATCGTTCGCGTGCCCTCAGTCTCATACAGGAACATGCTCAGTCAGTCGATAGGTTTGTTGCGGTGAGTGATTATTGCGCGGGCTACATGGCTGAGTACCTACAGATTCCAGGCGCGAAACTCGACGTGGTGCCATTGGGGATTGACGTGGACGAATTTTCACCCCGCCACAGCCCCTCTGATCAGCCATTTACCGTTGGCTATCTCGGCAGAATTGCCCCTGAGAAAGGCATTCATTTGCTTTGTGATGCGTATCATCGCCTGCGTGAGCAAAATGAATTTGAGAATTGCAGGTTGGAATTTGCGGGTTATCTCGGGCCAGAACATCGAGGTTATCTTGAAGGTCTCACGCGTCAGATCAACGAGTGGGGCCTGCAAAATGAAATTCGCTATCGCGGTCCTCTGGAATTTGAAGACAAGGTATCGTTTTTTCAGGAACTTAATTTATTTGCGGTCCCGGCAACGTACGACGACCCCAAAGGACTCGCCCTTCTTGAGGCGATGGCATGCGGTGTTCCAGTGATTGCGCCCGATCGTGGAACGTATACGGAGTTTATCCAGCGCACCGGTGGGGGTGTGCTGGTTCCGCCAGAGGATCCCGAGGCGCTCGTGGCTGAATTAGTTCGGCTCCGGAATGATGATGCAGGTCGTCGAGCGCTCGGCGAATCGGGATCGCACGCCGTCCGAGAGCAGTACAGTGCCGATGCAATGGCAGTGCGTGCGCTCGATGTGTATAACCGTCTTCACGCAGCCTCAAACTGACAGTGGTAGATTACTCGGAGGTTGTTTCCGAGTCGTTCCACCAGATGGCGAGTAGTCCTAATACTAGTAAGAGTCCAAACCAACGTTGAGGTCCTGCCACGAAGACGACAGCGCCGTTGATAATCATAAAAAGAAAGACGGCCCGTACCACGCGACCGAGACGGTCGTTTACCGTTAGGCTCCAGCGTCTTGGTAGAAGGCCTTCCAAGACCCAGATTACAGTGAACACGTAATTCACCCACAGACCAAGGCCACTATCTATTCCCACGAGTTCATTTGTGGTGGCTGCGGTGTAAACGTAGGCAGCAGAATGACTCCAATGGTGATGTAACGAAAAAGCGCTTATCACGTGGCAGATGTAGCAAATACTCCCAAGAATCCACACGGGGCGTGCCCACGACACACGCGGCCTGAGGGAACGGCCGAATTCTCCGGCTACATACAGAACCAAGGCTATCCAAATGGTTCCTGTTACCAAGAACGATGACGTTGTTGCATCGGCTAGCATCGACTCTCACCATATCATTACGGTTCCTCGTAAGGATCGATCAGGCAGTGACCGGATTAGGGATCTATAATCGAAGCCGTTTCCGAGGAGACTGCGCAGATGAAGTTACATCCGTTTTTGGTGTTTGTGTGTTCGGTGGTATCTGTTCTGGTGTGTGGTGCGCAAGTTGTTTTCGCGCAGCAAGGCCAATACGCAGGCCCTCCGACAAGATGGCTTGACGAGACGCCTCGTGCGGTCAATCGTCGACCAACTATTCCGGAATACCTGGAGGAAATGGCCTGGAAAGAGCTCGATCAAGAGGTGTTGCTTATTGCGGGTAGTGCGACCGCATGGCGTTGGAATGATCAGAAATGGTTTTCTGATTTTAGAACCATCAATCGAGGTTTTGGTGGCTCTCGTCTTGACGATAATGCCTATTTCGCTGATCAGCTACTGATTCCCTTTAAGCCTTCGACCATTGTGTTGTATGCGGGTGATAATGATTTGTGGCAAGGGCAGTCACCGAGTGTTGCGGCTGGTCATTTTGGTGATTTCGTTCGTGCAGTGCACGAGGTGTTACCCGACACGCAAATTATTTTTGTGTCTATTCGGCCGAGTATTGCTAGATGGAATACGTGGGATGCCATGCAGGAAACCAACATGTTGATTCGTCGGCAGATTGATGCCAATTCGAATCTCTATTATGCAGACATTACCGACGTTACGCTTGGTGCCGATGGTAGACCTCGCAGAGATTTCTTCATTGAGGATGACTTGCACCTGACCGAGCTCGGCTACCTTGCCTGGTCACGTATTGTGAAGCCAATCGTACGACAGGCGGAGACACGATATAGGCAATTGAAAGGTTGCGATCTTTGTGGGGCACAACGATAGGTCGCATGCGATGCGAATTGCCTTGCCGGGATTCGATGTAGTTACAGCGAACAGGATGCAGAACGTATGAGTGTTCGTTTGATGGTGTTGCTGGCGACTGCAGTCATTGCAGGTATCGGCTCGAATGTGCTCGTATCTTCGATGTATGCCGCGGAGAGAGAGCTTGATGCGGACAGGCGAAACGCCATTGTCACCCAACTAACGGAACTCCCGCGACTCCGCAGTCTACTTGTATCGATCAATGGTGACCTAGTTGAGGAGCACTATTTTAATGGGGCGGGTGCTCGTAGTCTGGCAAACCTAAAATCGGCATCGAAGACATTGATTTCCATTCTTGTTGGTATTGCGATTAACCGGGGCTATTTGGATGATGTCGACCAGACGATAGACGTATTTTTCCCAGATGAACTGTCCGGAGAATCGGCGACGAAGCAAGAAATTACGATCGAAGATCTGCTTACGATGCGGTCTGGCCTCGAGACGACGAGTAATCGTAATTATGGTCGATGGGTGCAGAGCGGAAATTGGGTGGCGCATGCATTGTCGCGGCCGTTTGTTGGCAAACCTGGCGGTCAGATGATTTACAGCACAGGGAGTACGCATTTATTGTCAGCAATCATCACTCGCGCGACAGGCATGACGACGAGAGAATTCGGACAACGCTATTTAGCGCGTCCGCTCGGCGTGACGTTGCCAGCCTGGCCTCAAGATCCTCAAGGGGTCTATTTCGGTGGGAATGACATGTTGTTGACGCCTCGTGCGATGGTGGAAGTGGGTGAACTGTATCTTTCTGGTGGTTCTGTCGATGGATTTGAAGTCGTCTCATCTCAGTGGATTCGTGAGTCATGGATTCCACGCACAGTATCTCGATACAGCCGGCGGCAGTACGGTTATGGGTGGTGGATGCGAGTGTTTCACGGATTTCCTACCTACTACGCATGGGGTTACGGCGGACAGTACATATATGTCCTGCCTGATCTTGATGCCGTCATTGTCGTAACGTCATCGCCAAATCCTGGTGATGGGCGGCGAGAGCACCGCCGCCAGATTAATGCCGTTATTGAAGAACAGCTTGTACCAGCCATTCGAGATGCGACATTCGAACAATAGAAGGAACCGCTACATATGAGAACTGTGAATGGAACCAGCGTTAGCCTGACCGTAGTGATTACGGTCCTCGTAAGCAGTGTTTTAGGGATGGTGCAAACGGGTCAAGAGCGTTCTTTAGTGAGTCAGACGAAATATGACGAGTGGCTTGCTCCATTGCCGATCCCGAATGGCACGGGCTCACCAGTCAATCCGATTGCTGTCTTTTAACTTATTAGAGGTTTAGATGAAAAAAAACAGAGGTGTAGCGTACACGTGTGTCGTAATGGTATTGCTCAGCGGGTGTGGAGCTTCTGATTCCACAACTCCTAGACAACCCGCCATTGATACTGTTAACGATACTCCTGCTGAAGCAAATCTTGAGGCTTCCATTCTCCGGCTTGATCCACGGTTGGATGCCCTTATTCCGACCGATGTCGAGGTCGAGAAACTTGCTGACGGTTTTGTCTTTATTGAAGGGCCAGTATGGCTCAGAGGGGAATCCCGATTACTGTTTTCTGATGTTAGAGGAAATACTATCTACCAATGGACCGAGACCGACGGGGTGAGTCCGTTTATCGATCCTGTTTTTGATGGAGATCGTGAAGGCTTACGGTCTATTTCATCGAATGGGTTGACGCTTGATAATCAGGGAAGACTGATCATTTGCGAGCATGGCAACCGACGGATTTCCCGTATCGAGGCTGATGATTCACGCACGGTTGTTGTTGATCGTTATGAAGGACAACGTCTAAATAGTCCCAATGATGCGACATATGGTTCGGATGGAACACTTTATTTCACTGACCCGCCGTACGGACTTGAGGGGCTTGAAGCGTCGCCGCTCAGAGAGGTTGATTTCAATGGTGTTTATCGTTTGACCGCTGATGGTGAGCTTACTGTTTTGGTTCGTGATCAATCACGGCCGAATGGAATCGCACTGTCGCCAGACGAAACAGTTTTGTATGTCGCGAACTCTGATGCAGATAACAAGGTCTGGATGGCCTATGACCTTGATGATGCTGGGGCATCCAATGGTCGCGTGTTTTTCGACATTAACGATCAAGATGCACCAGGGGCAGCCGATGGTCTAAAGGTAGACCGAGCCGGTCATCTATTTGCGACGGGACCAGGCGGAGTGTGGGTCATTTCACCCGATGGCACGCATCTCGGTACCATTGTGATGCCCGAGGTAACTGCTAATGTTGCATGGGGAGACGATGGGCGGACGCTCTACATGACGTCGAGCACTTCGTTGTATCGGATCCGACTGACGACCGAGGGCGTAATTCCGGGTCCTTAGACGACTTGATGTGCACCAGATGTTCCTCTTCTAGTCACCGTAATTCTCTGAAGAAGGTTCGAATATCGTCGGTGAGTAGTTCGGGTTGTTCCAGTGCAGCAAAATGTCCACCGCGTGGCATCTCGGTCCAGTGCGTCACGTTGTACGCAGCCTCGGCCCAGGCTCGTGGTGGGATAAAGATTTCATGTGGAAAGATTGCACAACCAACCGGCGTGTCGATATAGCCGATTGGTCGACTCGATGGTGTGTAGCGAGATTCATAGTAGATGCGAGTAGATGAGGTAATCGTACCGGTTACCCAATAAATTGTTATGTTCGTCAGTAACTCGTCTTTTGTGAATCCGTTCTCGACGTGGTCGTCGCAGTCACACCATGTCATAAATTTTTCGACAATCCATGCGGCGAGTCCAGCCGGCGAGTCATTCAATCCGAAACCGAGAGTTTGTGGTTTCGTACCCTGCAGATTGCTATAACCTCGTTCGTCTGCGAAGAATTCTTGTCGTTCTTGTGAGCGTTCGAGTTCTTCTAGGGGTATTCCAGCGTTGGGGTCTTCTAAATCAGCTGGCGGTCCGGCTGTTACCATATTGATGTGAACGCCAACGACTCGGTCCGGCCTTAGCGATGCTTGCCATCGACTGATGATACTGCCCCAGTCGCCACCCTGTGTGCCATAACGTTCATAGCCTAGTCGTTCCATGAGTTTTCCGATAATGTCGGCCATTCGTTCAGGGTTGTAGCCGCGTTCGGTCGGCTTATCAGAAAACCCGTAACCAGGAATTGAGGGAGCCACGACATGAAATGCGTCGTTCGCATTGCCACCATAGGCCGTTGGATTTGTCAGTGGGCCTATGATTTTGTGAAACTCCATAAAAGAGCCTGGCCATCCATGAGTAATAACTAACGGAAGGGCATCTTCATGGGGTGATCTTTGATGAATAAAGTGAACGTCAAGACCATCAATGGTTGTTTTAAATTGATCAAAGGTATTGAGCATTTGCTCTTGCACGCGCCAATCAAAGTCATGTTGCCAGTAATCCAGTAGTTCAGAAAGATATTCACGATTTGTTCCGTAGTCCCATGCCGTCCCAGGTATTTGATCAGGGAGTCTCGTTGCAGCTAGTCGGTGCTGGAGATCATCCAGTACGGCATCAGGGACATTGATCTCAAACGGTCGAACAGCCTCAGGATTGCCGGTTGTATTGGGGGTCGCATCCATCAATGGCGGTGAAGTAGACGCTATTCTTTCTTCTTCCGTTGATGATGTCTCGAGGCTGCAGCCAATAAAATTAACTACTAGTAGTGCTGCACCGTATCGAAAAATGTCAACTGGTTTCATTAGACTGTTCCCCGAAATTTAAATAACTGTGCTTATAATGCCACGATTGTTGTCAGGAGGAACGATGATGACTGTATGGCTTCGGTATTTGCTTGTTCTTGGTTGGATCCCGACGTTATTTATCGTAAGCGGTTTTCGGTGGGTGCTCGATCAACCTTCGCAAGCACAAGAACGTACGCCCATCAAGATTACTCGTATTTTTACTGGCGACGATGGGAAGACGCACGCCGAAAATTACGAAGTGCCGCTCAATAGCCCCCGTGGTGCGACGGAGATGGCGGAACCGATTGCCGTCACCAATGTCCAATTTAGACGAACATCACCAGATTACTTTATTGATTGGCATACGGCACCGCGCAAGCAGTTTGTCATCACATTAGCTGGTGAGAGTGAGGTGGAGATTGGAGATGGTTCGAAGATCCGTTTGTACCCTGGTCATATCTTGTTAGCGGAAGATACGACCGGCCAAGGACATATTTCACGGGCTATTGGATCTGATGACCGTATTTCATTATTTCTTCCACTTGCCGACCAGTAGCATCTGGTGTGGGAGGAATTGACTTATCAAGACCGACTGCCTTGCCGTCGCTTTCTACCGCCAACGAAGAATTTCGACAGATCGACTATCCGCTACGAGCAGGTAGTTTCCATGGATGGCGATATCTCGAGCTGTTCCGGGCGTATCATAAGTCGTTGTTACAATTGGCGCCGTCGGATCACTTAGGTTGACGATTTCGATTCCGTCATCTCTTTTCGGGATAACGATAGATGTTTGATCAGCAGCGACCATTTCCGGTTGTCCGGTAGCTTCATAATGGCCGAGTAGCTTCGGGGTACTCGGGGATGTAATATCAACAACTTCAATCAATCCAGTTTGTTGATAGACCACGTAAGCACGAGTGCTTTGGATGGTGACATTTCGAACTGGAACACGCCCGGCAGGATGAAGGCCCACCGGTACAGGCGTTGCTGGATCACGTAGATCGAAGCTATGTATACCAGATGGCTGATCAATGACATACGCTAGATTTCCAACTGTATGGACAGCTCGTTGGTACCCTGGTGTTTCGACCGTCGCGACATGCACTGGGTTTTGAGGTACCTGTAGATCGACGATTTCAAGTCCTGTCATTAAGTTGCTGACAACTACGTGTGTTCCGATTAGCGCTACATCAACAGCCTGACCGGGTGTGGGATAGAGGCCGATGATTGTGACCGAAGACGATTCGTCATGGTTTACCTCTACGATATGTACGCCTTCAAGGCCTGCTGCGAGATATGCGTGATGGGCGTTTACGGACATGCCATAAATCCGGTCAGGAACATCGATTGAGCCAAGTTGCAATGGGAGCGCAGGGTCTGTAATGTCAAAGACAGTCAAAGTGGTACCGGAGGTTACATAGGCAAGATTTTCTGAGACGGCTATTTGGTCAGCCGGAATTTGAATAGATGCGACCGATTCGATTTGTGCGTCGGCATAGTTGGCCCATATCCACAGCAAAATAGTTATTACGGTTACACGCATTTAATTCGTTTTGAGTTGATTGCTTCGTTCTCGTGCAACAAGTTCTCGTCTAAGAATTTTCCCGGAGGGCACTTTCGGTATTGCGTCAATAAACTCGAGTCGCCGGATCTTTTTGTGCGGTGCTACTTTGGATGCTACGTATGCGATTAGCGTGTCTGCAGTTGTGTTTGCCTTTTCTCGAAGGACGACAAATGCTTTTGGTACTTCGCCAGCCTCGTCGTCCGGGCTTGGAATTACCGCTGCATCCGCGACAGCGGGGTGCGACTGGATGACGGCTTCAAGTTCTGCCGGCGCAACTTGGAAGCCTTTGTATTTGATTAACTCCTTCAGTCGATCTACGACGTAGAGGTACCCATCATTGT
>CAYFJM010000064.1:0-9325 GCA_964343415.1 uncultured Vicinamibacteraceae bacterium
CATTGAGGCATCGTTTGATCAGGCGGCTCTCCCGGAACCCCCGTCATCTGATGCTGATGCACATGCCTCGTGGGAGCGTCGTGTTACAGAGGGAACGGAAAAAGCCGAGCGCCTCGCGACCCGATTTGCGAACTGGTATTACGTTGTGGCTGCGGACAGCTACGATCGCATTCACCATCCCAAAGAACATTTTCTAAAAGAGATTGAAGAGGGGTAAGGTGCTCGGTCTCACATTGTTGAGGATGTGAGGGACTGCTTGTTATGGGACAGACATTATTAGAGAAAGTGTGGGATTTGCATACCGTTCGGCGTTTGCCGAATGGGCAAACACAGCTGTTTATTGGTTTACATTTAATTCACGAAGTCACGACGCCTCAGGCCTTTGACATGCTACGGCAACGCGGTATAGGTGTTGCTTTCCCTGAGCGTACGTACGCAACGGTGGACCATATTGTTCCGACCCGAGACCAACAACGTCCCTTCGCTGATGACTTGGCCGAGGCAATGATGTCGGCCCTTGAGAGGAATGTGCGCGAGCATGGAATCCGATTTGCCGATCTTAGTACGGAGCGTCAAGGGATTGTGCATGTCATCGGTCCGGAACTCGGGTTGACTCAACCGGGTCTGACGATCGCTTGCGGAGATTCTCATACGTCGACCCATGGGGCATTTGGCGCGATAGCTTTTGGGATTGGGACATCGCAAGTCAGAGATGTTCTTGCGTCACAGTGTCTGGCGATCGACCCTCTTAAGGTTCGACGGATTGTCATCGATGGAGCCCTTGGCGAAGGGGTGTATGCGAAAGATGTCATTCTCGAAATTATTGCGCGGCTCGGTGTAAAGGGGGGCGTCGGATATGCGTATGAATATGCTGGTGCCGTGGTCGATCAGATGTCGATGGATGAGCGTATGACGATGTGTAATATGTCGATCGAGGGTGGTGCGAGGATTGGTTACGTCAATCCAGATGAAACAACGTTCGACTATCTTGCGGGGCGGCCCTTTAGTCCCGCCGGAGACGCCTTTGAGCGGGCCAAGTCGTGGTGGCGTTCCATGGCATCGGATGACAGTGCTAACTATGACGATGAAGTGGTGATCGAGGGGGCCTCAATTGCGCCGCGGGTGACGTGGGGTATTAATCCTGGCCAGTCCATCAGTGTGGAAGAATCTATTCCGGAGCCAACGAAGACTCTGACTGGCCAGGATGCTGCTGAAGTCAGCGAAGCACTCGAGTTTATGGGGCTGCGTGCTGGTGCGCTTATTACTGGGACCAAGATCGATGTGGCCTTCGTGGGGTCCTGTACTAACTCACGCTTGTCAGACCTTAGAGAGGCAGCTCGGGTTGTCCGCGGTCATAAGGTGTCGCCCCATGTGAAAGCTCTCGTGGTGCCCGGATCGAAGAGTGTGAGTCAGGCCGCAGAGACTGAAGGACTTGATGAGATTTTTAGAGCTGCGGGGTTTGAATGGCGTGGCGCGGGATGCTCAATGTGTCTGGCGATGAATCCGGATCGTTTGGTTGACCAAGAGGTGTGTGCCTCTTCTTCAAACCGAAATTTTAAGGGACGACAAGGTAGTCCGACGGGACGCACGCTCCTTATGAGTCCGGCGATGGTTGCGGCTGCCGCGGTTAGTGGTGCGGTAGTCGATGTGAGGACACTCTTATGAGTGACGGGAGAATCATCGATCGTATTGATGGGACTGCTATTCCCGTTCGTGGGAACAACATCGACACCGACCGTATTATTCCTGCTCGGTTTCTTAAATCGATTACGTTCGATGGGCTTGGCGACCATGTATTTGAAGATGATCGCCAATCAATGTCGAACCACCCGTTTTCCAATTTGTCGTATACGGGTGCATCAATTTTGTTGGTGAATGAGAACTTCGGTTCCGGCTCGTCCCGTGAACATGCGCCGCAGGCGTTAAAACGTTGGGGGATTGATGCGTGTATTGGAGAATCGTTTTCTGAAATCTTTCTTGGGAATGCAACCACGATCGGGCTCCCGTGTGCCACGGCGTCTGCTGTTGACATCACGCGGTTCATGGATGTCGCCGAAGAGGTCCCAGCCACACGATTTTCATTGCGGATTGATACATTGGTCGTCGAATCGGAACAGTTTTCAAGTTCAGTATTTATTCCCGCAGCCATGCAAACATCGTTTCTAAGTGGCCAGTGGGACGCAACTGGACTCCTGCTCGATCAGTTCGACGACGTTCGTCAGATTGCCGCGGCGTTGCCTTACGTTAAGGGCTACTAGTTCAAACTTTTTGCGGAGTTGAGGAAAGCTTCCGCGGCGTGTGACATTTCTCCTTCTCGACGGTAGACCAGCTGAACTTGGCGTGCGAGCCGTAGCGGAGGCACCTTGATAGCGACCAGTTGACCTCGGGCGATCTCTGTCAGTGCACAGCGTTTGGGCAGAAGAGCTACGCCGAGATTCAGTTCAACCGCACGTTTAATGCCATCGATACTTGGCAGATCAATTTGTATGTTGATGGAGGTGTGGCTCTGTTCGTAGAGTCGTAAGACGCGCTCCCGTGCGGGAGAAGCTTCGTTGTGCGCAATGACGGTCTGTTCGCCGAATTCTTCCATGGAAATCGTCGACCGCTTTGCTAGCGGGTGATTCGGGTGAGTAAGCACAACTAGTTCATCTTCACCCAAGGGGACGGTAAGAAGACTCCGTTCACGTGGTTGAAATGTCAGCACACCAAAATCAATCGAACGACTCAGTAATGCCTGTGGTATCTGACGGGCGGAAGTCCGTCGCACCTCAACCTGCGCGTGTGGATAGTCTGTTCGAAAACGTTCCATTGTAGGCAATAAGGTATGAACAGCTCCTTCGTTCGCCCCGATTGACACACGGCCGCGGCGTAGTTGTTGCAGTTCTCGAACGGCCCCTTCGGCTTCTTCTTTGAGTTGAGTTAACCGGCGCGCATAATCAAGGAGAAGTTCTCCGGCTTCGGTTAATCGTCCGCCTTTGGCAGAGCGGTCAAACAGACGCTCATCGAGCTTTTCTTCGAGTTTTTTAATCGACTGACTAACGGCAGGTTGCGTGCGGTGGAGACGTTCGGCCGCTCGGGAAAAACTTCGTTCTGTTGCGACAGTCATGAAGACGTGCAATTCCGCCAAATCCATTGTTTTCTCCTTGTAAGGAAATAAGCATGAATTATGACAGGTGTCTTTGTATAAGAAATTGTTAGTGAGAAAACCTGAAATTCAAAGAATTGCCAATTGTTTTACTGAGCAAGGTTACCGGTGTCACATCACTAGGTTGTCGCAATGCGTTGCCAATACTCCGATGTGCTGAGATCAGGTTCTGGTGGTCAGTGGTAGGAGAGACGGTAACTTACAGTAATGGTTTGGCCGAAGGGATTCAGTTGTCGGGACCACTGGCCTCGTTAAACTGTGCCATCGTCATAGTAGTCAACCTTGTCGAGTGGCATCACGACGCTCGACAGTACATTAAGGACATGGGCGTTGATTCTTTTGTAATAGCGAGTGGCCAAGATAAAGGCTGTCGTTGTTGCCGCATCGTAAGTACTTTGTCCAATCGTGGCAACTAAAGAATCGCATCGTCTAGCAGTTTCCCGACCCTGGCGGATTAGCTCGGCTGCTTCGCCATGTCGAGACGAGAGTACGACATTTGCGCAGGCTTGGTACACCAACTCCACCTTTCGACGAATCATCAGCAACTCGTTCAATTCTTGGCTTTCGGGGAGTGTTTTAGGGCCGATCTCTACGATTTCAGAAAGATTCTTGGCGTAGTCGCCTAAGCGCTCAACGTCTTTGACAAGGCTCATCAGTAAGAGCGAGTACGGCGCATCGACATTATTGCCTGGGATGGCGAGATGGGTCATGAGTGCCCGTCGAATCGTTCGTTCCAGTTCATTGACTTCAGCGTCAGCTTTGTGGACTTTGTCTTGCGCATTTTCGTCATGGTCTTCTCCAAAGAAGATCTGACCGGAAGAATAGGTCATTTCTCGCGTGAGATTCAGCATGAGTGCGAAGTCGTCGGCAACTTTAGAGAGCGGGTCGTCGCCACGGAAAATACTTAATAGTTCTTGAAGCACATTGCCTCCGTTCTGTTTTTGTTCTAGTTACGACAGCATTTGACTCACGAAGACGGCCAATGCTGGCAAGCCGTAGAATAACAGCGCAACACAAGCTAGAGTTAATCGCCGAGACCGCGCTGCTAAGCGAGTGACGCGCCGAGCGATATTTAGTGGAATATTTCTGACTGCTGAAACCGGATAAATCAGTAGGGTTCCGCTCAAGTTAAATAACAAGTGAACTAGGGCGATTTGAAGTCCGGCGGTAGCATTGACTCCGGTGACAGCGAGCGCTGCCAGAAAACCGGTGACGGTGGTGCCGATGTTCGCACCAAGTGTGACCGGAAACGCTCGCTCCAGCCTCAGCAGCCCGGCGCCGGCTAGTGGTACGAGCAGCGATGTTGTGATCGAACTGGATTGCACCATAACGGTGACGATGACTCCAATGAGAATAGAAATCACAGCATTGACTCCAAGTGCTTTATTGACGGCGCTTTCGACTCGACTTTGAACGGTACCGCTCATAACCTTTACGATGAGGAACAGCGCACCAAATATAAGGACTCCGCTTACCGTGATCAGGAAGAAGGCTTGAGCGCCCTCGGTTGAGAACAAGGCCTCGTTTGCGGCGGAAATGGGAGCGAGTCCGTAGCTCAGTGCTGTTCTGAGCGGGCTTCGATAGACCACACCTCCAAATTCACCCAAGAATCCGGTAAACCACCCAGCGGTAGATTGGAGAAAGCCAGTGAGCATTTCCAATGGCAAAAGAAGTAAGACTGCAATGTAATTGAAGACGTCATGGCAGATGGCAACCGGAAACGCGCGTTCAAATTCTTCTCGGCGTCCAATGTGACCGAGTGCCACAATCGTGTTCGTGACGGTTGTTCCAATGTTTGCGCCCATGATCATTGGAACTGCATTAAGAAGGGGTAGAGGGTTTTCCGGGGCGGCAACCAGACCCACAACCATCGCCGTTGTCACTGAAGAACTCTGAACCGCCGTCGTAGCGAGTAGGCCGACCAACAGTCCCATAAAGGGGTTTTCGGTGGCGGTAAAGAAACTTTGGATGAGGTCTTCTCCGAGCAATCTGAAACCGCTACCAAGCCCTCTTACCCCCACAAGAAACACAAAAAGCAACCCAAAGACCGCGAGAAGGTTGGGAACAACAGAGGGTTTTCGGACGCTTTGACTTACGGAAACGCTCATGGATTTGTTGGTACCAGGTGTGTGTTATCGACTGAGCATTCGAAAACAACAGCCGCAATTTTTGCAACAACATCGTTGTGTTGTTGCACCTGCAAAACAACGAGAACCAAACTTGGCATGGTGGCGCCTAGGCGTTGATGTTTCGCGATTCGACGATTATGGGTCTGTCTCAATTCTGGGACTCCATCAAAATCTGACAACGGTGGCTATGTGGAGTCTGGTCAATAGGTGGTTTGTTGTGTCTTGCTTCGCAAGGAATAATCTTTTTGTCAGATGGAGCGTTACGTCAAGACTTACCCCGGGTCTTACGACATAAGAGGTTTCAATCATATCAAGACGTATATTGGTTCCTGGCATATCGCTAAACACGAATGCCGAAGGTGTGACGTCTTGACCGATCCATCCTCTGGTGTACGTTGCGCCCCATGATCCGACCGGACCAGGATCCCCGTATCCTGCCTCGATCCAGAGGCCTTTGTTACGATCGGTAGTGGCTTTTGTGTTGATGGCATAGTCGACGAGTAGGCGAAATGGGTAGTCAGGTTTCGGAGTATTGAGATTTACTTCTGCTATGACGTCTACGACATTAAATTCTGAAGCAAAGTTGGTCGCTATACCGTTAGTGTTTCGGACGACTCTGTTCGTCAAGATACTGCTGAGTTCACCGCTTGCTTGAGCGACCACAATTTGATCAGCATTCTTCCACATGTAATTCGCGGTAGATAGTTGAAAGTTGTTTGAACCAAACGTGAAAGATACTGCGCCGTAACCGCCGAGCATATAAGCGTCAGCTCCACGGGACACTTCATTAACCGCCGTCTGTAGCGCCACTAGGTCGATAGCGACGTTTTTTTGAGGTTGCCAACTAACTTGTTCCCAACCACCTTCGAAATTCAAATCGTCGTCGAAAGTCATCTGAGTTCGCATTATCGGCGTAGGAAACTTTCCAACACCGAGAGTCAGCGCGTCCGCAGCTTGCGGGTTATACACGACAAAAGCACGGTCGAGGTTAAAGGGTTTTGGTCGAAAGAATCCCTTAAAGGTCTGGTTCGTTGACGCTGGTGTACCCGGGTCACCACTCGCAACCTGCAGTTGGAAACGTGTGTCGTCGTTAATTTCAGAATCTACTCGCAGGCGCAGGCGCAGTCGGGTTCGATTTCGAGTTGGTCGGTCGTTTTGGTAGAAGCCTTCGTATCGTGATCGAAAATCACCGCTAAGTCTGAGGCTTTCCTGCCACGTTGCTGCAGGTGACTGTGTAGTCGCATCGTCGCTGGTAGCGTCTTGGGCATTAAGTACTGTGTTGCTAATCGCCAGGAGGGCGATTGCAGTCCACAAGAATCTGACATTCAGAAAAGACGAATGGAAGGATGTTTGTCGCATCGCATGTAGATTATTTAATAGACCTTTTATGGGATAGTTAGGACGGCGTTAAATCTGTGTAAATCATTCTTGGTCTGAGACTTTACTGTTTGGAGATGTAATGCTCCTGATGTGTCGCTGTTACGATGACTAAGGCAAGGTCGATACTTTGATTCACATGTCGGTAGACGCGATGTTCTCTTTGTGGCGATGATTTCAATGGGTACGTTAGGGAGAGTGATTGCGAGGTTGTGGTCGACGACTTCACGGTAAGGATTCCCATTTGGAGCAAAGACTGAATGCGACAGGCCGAGCATCGGCCAGACGGCGACTGACAACTTTTTATGCATTTGAGTTGTTTATCCTCAGTCTCTGTGGCGAAATCGTGTTAACGGGATTACTTGCGTCTTGAGGGCGTTGAACGCCGAATACCACTACCCATCTCAGGTTACGGCCTTATCTCAGAGAGGTAAGCCCTGATTCGGCCCTAATTTGTCGGGACTGTGGTTTGTTGCCCGGCTGGTCTTGGATTATAAACATAAACAAATATAATAATTATGTAATAAATATAACTTTGACTTTTGGCATCTAAATTGCCTTAATAAATCGTGGGTGTGTGTATTGAGGGCTGCGCTTAAGCGCACACTTAGGAGATATTGATGGCGACCGACCGACTCTATATTTTTGATACGACGTTACGAGATGGCGAGCAATCGCCTGGCTTCTCAATGAATACGGATGAGAAAATCCGTCTTGCGCATCAAATCGAAGCCCTCGGAGTGGACATCATTGAAGCCGGATTTCCAATTGCGTCGGATGATGATGCGCATGCGGTGAAGCTTGTTGCAACAGAGATTAAAACTCCCGTGATTGCTGCGCTTGCGCGCTGTAACCCAGCTGACATTGAATGCGCTGGTGAATCATTAAAGCCAGCGGCACGGGCACGGATTCATACGTTCATTGCGACATCTGATTTGCACTTAGACCGGAAGCTTCGTATCAGCCGTGATGATTGTATCGAGGCGGTTGTAGCAGCAGTGAAGCAGGCACGTCAGTACACAGACGATGTTGAATTTTCTGCGGAAGATGCGACCCGAAGCGACATGGACTTTTTGTGCAAGGTTGTAGAGACCGCTATTAAGATGGGGGCGACGACGATTAATTTGCCAGATACTGTTGGGTACTGCACTCCAGAAGAAATAGAAGAGTTTTTTACGCAGGTCAGGCAAAAAGTCTCGAATATCGATGACGCTATCTTGAGTACCCACTGCCATGATGATCTTGGCCTTGCTGTTGCGAATTCGCTTGCAGCAATTAGAGCGGGTGTGCGTCAGGTGGAGTGCACAATCAATGGCATTGGCGAACGTGCGGGGAACGCGTCACTCGAGGAAATTGTGATGGCCACGCGCGTGAAGCCAGACCGATTGCCCTATGAAACGGACGTGGTTTCAACGGAACTGTTTCGCACGAGCCAAATGCTGACCGAGTTGACGCATGAGCCAGTACAGGCGAACAAGGCAATTGTTGGTAGGAATGCATTTGCGCACGAAGCCGGTATTCATCAGGACGGGGTTATTAAGGACCGTCGAACCTATGAGATTATGAAACCTGAGGATGTTGGTGTTGAGTCAACCCTAGTTCTTGGTAAACACTCTGGGCGCCATGCGGTCAAGAAACAGTGCGAAGGTCAGGGTTTTAAATTGAGCCGTTTTGAACTGGATCGAGTCTATCGTGAGGTTATTGCTCTCGCTGACCACCAGAAATCAATAAGTGAAGCTGATTTGTCGCGTATTGTTGAAACGATTCAGGCCGAAGTGGTCACGGATCAAGGTGCTGCGTAGCCTCCTTATTTCATTCGTTCGTCACACCAGAACGGATTCCGTATGCAAGCAAAGATAGCGTTACTGCCAGGAGATGGCATTGGGCCCGAAGTCATAGAGAGTGCCGCCGAAGTACTGAAAGTTATTGCGCAGCGTTATGGTCATACCTTGTCGTTGTCGCAGTCGCTCGTGGGAGCGGCAGCCTTGCGTGTAGGCGAACCCCCACTGCCAGTTGCCACGCTTGAAGCCTGTCTTGCTGCGGATGCAATTCTTCTGGGGGCAGTCGGTGATCCGGAGTTTAATGCGGGTCCGCGTGAGCAGCGCCCGGAGACAGCACTGCTTGATCTGCGTCAGGCGCTCGGCGTGTACGCCAATCTTCGTCCGGCAAAGGTCTGGCCTGGACTTGAGGATGGTGGCTCGCTCAAACCGGAACGCTTAGTGGGGCTTGATGTGTTAATTGTTCGTGAGTTAACCGGTGGTATTTACTACGGGAAACCCCGAGGACGAACGGACGACGGTACGGTTGCGTTCGACACAATGCGCTACAGCCAATCAGAGATTGAACGCATTGCAACGGTCGCGTTTGAGAGCGCGCGTGGGCGGAATCAGTTAGTAACATCCGTTGATAAGGCGAATGTGCTTGAGAGTTCTCGTCTGTGGCGTGAAGTGGTGACGGAGGTAGGTACGCGGTACCCGGATGTTCGTCTTGAACACCAACTGGTGGATTCATGCGCGATGTTACTCGTTTCGCATCCAGACAAATTTGATGTCATTTTGGCCGGTAATTTATTTGGCGATATTCTGTCTGATGAAGCCGGTGCCGTCGTCGGGTCGTTGGGCTTGTTGCCGTCGGCCAGCGTCGGTGGTTCGGGAGGACTTTTTGAACCTGTTCA
>CAYFJM010000065.1:0-9313 GCA_964343415.1 uncultured Vicinamibacteraceae bacterium
CTGCTGTGCCATCGAGATGATTGCGACGTCAACCTCTCGCTACGATATTGCGCGGTTTGGTGCCGAAGTGTTTCGTGCGTCACCTAGGCAGGCTGATCTGATGATTGTGGCTGGCACTGTGACTAAAAAGATGGCGCCGGTCCTTCGTCGCCTTTACGATCAAATGCCAGAACCGAAGTGGGTGATTTCAATGGGAAGTTGCTCAAATGCGGGAGGCCCATTTCCGACCTATAGTGTCCTGCAGGGCGTTGATAAAATTGTGCCGGTTGACGTGTATGTGTCTGGCTGTCCGCCACGCCCGGAAGCATTGCTTTACGGTTTAATGAGATTGCAAGACAAGATAAAAAAAGAAAGTACAGTCCTTCGGAAAGAGCGGGTAATCATGGCCGGTCAGTCCGAGCCAATCTTAGTTGAGGACCGGGGGTAGCGTATCGTGCTATTTCTTGCGAAATTGTTCCGGACCGTTTTCATGGTGGATCTTTTAAAGGGGCTCTGGGTCACATTGAAATATACACCTGAGCCGGCCTTTACTTTTCAGTATCCAGAAGAGCGTCGACCGGTTGCTCCGAGATTCCGGGGGGTATTACGGTTACAGGTGGAACCGGAAACCGGAGCCCAGACTTGTATTGTCTGCGACCAGTGTGCCAAAGCTTGTCCAGATGAATTGATTAACTTGGGTGGTCACCGCGAGCCTGGACATAAGATAAAAGTTTTGGATTATTTTGATTTTAATCTGTCCCGCTGTTCATTCTGTGGGTTGTGTGCGGAAGTATGTCCAACCAAGCCAGTCAAAGCGCTCATCATGAGTGAAGACTATGAGCTCGGTACTTACAGCCGGAACGACCAGATCATGCGGGTTGACGAAATGTACGATGGCGTTCCAATTGAGCCGTACACTCGTTGATGTAAGGCCCCGTCGGCCTCTCCTATGTGAGTTAGTAGACGTCTGTGTGAGGTAGACCGTGTACCCGTATTCATAGTCCTTACCCTCATTTTTAGATTCAATCTGTGTAATCACGTTGCAGGGTCTTGCCCTGGGTAGTTCTAATGGGGCATAGTTTTATTAGTTAGGAACACCTTAGGCGCCTTCGTACATCTGATGTTGTGGGCGCTCGCTCTTATTCTGTGCGTTGGGGGTCTGCATGCGTTTCAGTGGTATCGGTGTCAGGGGGATATGTCTGATCCTGGCATTGTCGGTCGCACCCGTGGTGATTGTTACGGGATCAACTTCTGCGATTGCCCGTAGTGAGATTCGTCTTCAGCTGGCTGACCTGTTGTTTGCTGATGAACGGTATTGGGAAGCACTGACTACCTACGAAAGTGCTAAAGAGGGGGCAAAACCTGAACAGTTGCTTCGCGCGTCTGGTGGGTTACTTCGGTCCCTGCTGCAGGTGGCAGAATTTTCTCGGGCCTACCAGGAGGCAGAATTTCTTCATAGCCTTGGTAGTGAAAGTCTTGAGTTGCGGTCCTTGTATGCAGAGGCACTGTGGGCGTTTGGCTTGTTTCCTGAAGCAGAACAGGTTTACAGCGAGATCCTGGCTGTTGACCCTTCAAATACGGCAGCACGACACGGCACTGGGAGGAGTCTTGCGGCGCGTGGACAGATGGAGGAAGGTGTTACGCAACTGCGGGCAGCCATATCCGGTGAGGAACGCCCGGAGTACTACCATACGCTTGGAACAGTGTTGCGCCGTGCACACCGATATGATGAAGCAGCAGACGCCTTGGAGGCCTACGTAAACCGTCTTCCCCAAGTACGCCGGACCGAGAAGAGCGAGTGGGCGCGTTCAGAGATCCGGTTTTTGAGGTCTTTTGGCGATCGATCTCCCTTACAGCTTCGAATAGATCAGGTGGGGGAGGTGCATACGATTCCATTTCGGTTGCAACGCGATAAGGTCATTGTCCGAGGGCGAGTTAACGGTAGTGATCCGATGGACTTAGTGGTGGATACGGGTGCCGAGCAGATGGTTATGTCCAAGCCATCGGCGCAGCGCGTTGGAATCAGACCCATCACCAATACGCTTAGTGCGGGTGTCGGCCGTGTGGGATTTCGTGGTTTGGAGTCAGGCCGTGTTGATACGCTTGAGGTCGGAACCTTACATGTGTCTAACGTGCCAACCATCATCAAGAATCCCCCGCTCAGTGGGTTGCCTGATACGCGTAGCGAGAATAGTTTTTCACCATTGGCTTTGGGGCTTTCCACGATTATTGATTATGAAAATCACCATATGATCGTGGCTAATGAATTACCTGATGAACCGTTTGATATAGAGATGCCGATGCGGTTTCACCGTCTGGCGATGGTTCGTGGGGTTATTAATAGCGAGCACCCGAAGAGTTTTATCGTTGATACTGGCGGCGAAGTTATTTCGATTAGTCTGAGTGCTGCCAACAGTTTGGGGATGGTGCCGGTTCGTCATATTCCGTTGCGGGTTTACGGGACCTCTGGATGGGATCAGGACGCGTTTCTGTTGCCGGGCGTCAATTTAATGTTTGACCGTGTGCAGTACGATAATTTTTCGGTGGTGGTTTTGAATTTGCACCGGCCTAGCGCATTACTCGGCTTTCAGGTTGGTGGCATTATTGGCCACAAATTTTTGAGTAATTATCGCGTAGCCCTCGATTTGAATGAGGGTGTCGTTCGCTTGAATGAACTGTAGCGATTTCACTACTTTTGAGCGATTAGTCAGGACGTGTTCCGACTAGAAGTCGTAGCCTATCCAAACCTGCATTCTGACATTCCGGAAGAAGTCGCTGCCTCGGGTCCGTCCCTCTCGTGCTGCTTCGGCAGCGAACAGGACATCTTCCCAGGCTCTGTTAAATGTTGTCAGCCAAGACCAATCGATATGGACGGGAAAGCCGATTGCAAATGTGGTGAGCCCCAAACCGTAAGAGGCGCGCGCATTTGCTAGGCGGAAACCCGTGATCGAGATGGGGTCGCCAAATACTTGTTCTACGCCTTCTGTCTGCGGGTTACGACGGTAGCCAGTTACAGGCCTTACATTGATCTCTTCGCTGGTCCACGCGTTAAGCGGTTGCCCATCGAAACCAGCAACACCGAAATTAAAGAAAAACGTCCCGCGGATCCCTCCCAATATTCCTATAGGCGTGGCCATTGCTTCAATGAGAGGAAAACGAAGCTCTGCGTTGCCATAGACTGATTTGTGTCCGATAAATTGTAGGTAGTCATACCCTCTCATCTCAGACATGCCACCAAAAAAGGTAAAGTCAGGGAACTGGCCCCAACTTTTGAACCCGCGACCACGAAACGCGAGGACGCCATTTTCAGCAATTCTGAGGTAATAACGTGCATCGAATTCCATAGACTGACGTGACAGTAAACTGGATACGGGTGGCGCAAACTCATACCCGAGCATGACGGTGTTTCCGGAGACTGGGCCGTATTCCCGCAATACCGTTGTTTCCTGCACGAATCGAGCGCCGAGCGGCGCAAAGGTCCCGTTTCTGAAGAGTGTGGTGCCGAATTGTTGCATTTGAAACATGTCTGACTGTGTTTGCAACGCATCGTTGGCAAATGTTTCGCGGTACTTAAATAGTCCTCCAGATAACTCAACCCGGCGGTAGCGGTCGAAGGGGTATATGCCTGAGAGGCTACCCCCTTCAGTGCGACGGGTTGCAATGGCTTGGTCACGGCTTAGATAGCTGTAACTGGACCCAAATAATGTTCCGGGTCCATAGCCATAGAAAAACTGTTCCGACTGTGCCCCTTGGATCGAGTATTGAAATCGACCGGACAAATTGGTGTACGAACCTCCAATGGTTCGGTACTGTGCGATGGAATAAATCAGGGCGCTGAAGTACTGGTCACCAAGAACATCCGAGAATGAGATTTGCGTGCCTCCAAAAATATCACCGTTATTCGTGAATCCCAGGTTTAAAGGGGGGAGCGCATCAAGGTACATTTTTTCAAAGCGCTCTTTTCGTCGTGCGTTTAGCGGGTTCAGCGTATGAGTAAGAGGAGCCTGGAAGTCGATCGTTGGACCTGGACCACCGAAGTCACTCGTTTGGGCGACGTAAAGTGGCTCATCGTATTCGATGGAGCGCACTCCGTACTCGCCTCTGTAATAGGTTATAAATCCAATTCGACGATGCTCTGAATCTTCATTGGGTGATAACGCGACCGGGTTTACCACACCCGTCGAGGCGTCAGTGAGTTGGCGCAGTTCGCCTGTTTGAATGTCAAGCGTCCAGATGTTGAATATTTCCGCGTCGGTCGCTGTTTCCGATTCGAGTGGCTGTGTCGGATCGGCGGCGGTAGATGCAAATACAAGGGTTCGATCGTCAAGAAACTCACCGCCTGCTTCGTCATGCGTGCCGAAAGTTAATTGAGTTCGTTCGCCGGTCATTCGATCAAATCGAAACAGTTTGTTGTTTCCACTTACGCGGGACATATGAACAATGTAGCGTCCGTCTGGTGAGTAAAATGGAGCATAGTCAGCGAGGTCTGTGTTGGTTAGGTTTGTCACCTCGAATGTTTCGAGGTCCAGTTCGTAGATGTTTCCAACAGCCCCTTCAAGAGCTGAAAAAACGACCGTTGTTCCATCGGGTGAAAAGTCCGGAGATTCTGGCTCATCGACCATGTCTAATTGGACGAGCGTTTCAATTTCTTTGGTAACGATGTTCTGGACGACGAGAGCTTTATGCTTTCCTTTCCGTACCATGTACGCTAATCGGTCCCCCGTAGGCGCCCATGACATCCAGGGAACGGTATTCCAGCGTTGGCCAGGCGCAGGGATATATTCGAACCCGTAACCTTGATTAAACCCATTTGTAAGATTGTCGATGACTTCGCCATTTCTGGATGACAACAGAATGATGTCTGATTCTCGATCTTTACGGTCGGCGGCCATGGCGGCAATTACTTCCCCAGTTGGTGAAGCTTCTATGGAATACACCACGGGATATCGACTACGCAGCGGATCTGGTGTTAGATCACGGCCATAGTCCGTTGGTCGCTCTTTTTCTCGAAACACTTCGAAACGTTCTTCGAGATAGGCTTTAAAGGCATCATCGAATTCTTCAGCTTCCAAATTCAAAGCTTCTTCGTATGGATCTTCACCCCCGCCTATGGCGTTTCGACGCAGAGCAAAAAGGAATTCTCTAATGCCTTCAAGGCCCCACCGTTCTTCAATGAATTCAAAGGCGGCGTGTCCGAGGTTATAAACGACGCGGCCACTAGCAAAGCCGCCGTACCGATCGAATTCCGTCATGGACGGCACGATGTCTGCAACGGCGACGTCGCGGACTTGCATAAGATCGAGAGGTCGCCATACGCCAGCCATATAATCGGACAGGCCTTCGTCTACCCATAACGGGATCGTATTGCGGATTATTGAGCGCGGAATGATGTCAAACTCGAAGATATGAGTAAGTTCGTGAACAATTAGTCGGTACAAACCATCAGGCGGTTCATCGATGGGAAGCACGATACGGTTACGCTGTGGTTCAGCGAATGCTCCGACACCTTCTGGACTTGCACCGGGGAAGATAAGTTGTTGTTCAAACTCACTGTGGGTTTTGAAGACAACTAACGGAACCACAAATGCAAGATCGTGACGCAGGTCGGCACTTATTTGTTGATAGGCACTTTCTGCATAGCTTGCGACGCGTCCCAGGTGTTCCTCGAGTTCAGGATAGTAATAAATTTCAAAATGGTCAGTTGTATATATATGCCAATCGAATTTGTCATATTTGACTCGATTTTTTCCGTAGTACGGAATGACGCCAAACTGGGCATAGGCGGTCCCAGCGAAGCACATAAACAGTAAGACGATTACTGTCGTTATTCCCCACCGATAACGAGTTCTAGATTGGCTACGTAACATCACGATACCCCTTAAGAGCCATGCTAAATAATCAGTTCATTGGGTGTGCAAATTTGTTTCTCAATAGACTACCTACATTTTTGGTCGTGAGAACTTCAAACTAGCATCAGTGCTTCACTGAATTCTTATCGTCAGGACCAATACTTCATCTTACTGACTAACTACATCTTCGGCAATGCAACGGTGTATTGGTAGGCAACGGATGGTGCAACATGGAGGCCGGCAAACAACAGCTGACCTGATGCGGTCGACAGTCGAGTGATTGCTAGCGTCGATTTGCACCAAAAAGTAGCGAATCTGACTATTTTTGATTATCTAAAGTTGTTCAATGCTACTTACTCTAGTTATATTAAGAGTTGTTTGACGGTGAGGGGGAGTAAATTATTTATGATGCGGCGCTGGATATTGGCAGTCGGAGCTGCGGCTGCGCTTGGTTTTTTGACTTTGCCGGTTACACCAACTTTTAGTTTAGCACCGGTCTCGTCATTCTTTGATTACGACGTTTCTGCCGCGGCAGTATGTGATGCTGATGCCAAGCCTGCCCCTCTCGACTATACCCTTCGAGATGTCAGTGGCGATGAAGTTGACCTGGCTTCGTATAAAGGCAATGTCATTTTGCTAAATTTTTGGGCAACGTGGTGTGGCCCATGCAAGATCGAGATTCCATGGTTCGTCGAATTCCAAGAAACCTATGGGGAGAAGGGACTCGTGGTTCTTGGTCTTTCAGTCGATGACACTCCTGAACAAATGAGGCCATTTATAGCAGAGTATCAGGTTAACTATCCGATGCTCGTCGGTCTTGGGCGAGAAGATTTCCAGGAGGCTTACGGGCCAGTGTGGGGACTTCCAATTACGTTTATGATCGATCGTGAAGGTATGCTTTGTCGTAAACATATTGGTATTGCGACAAAAGAAGAGTTTGAAAAAGATCTCTCCGACCTTTTATAAATTGGACGTCATAGGTAGTAGGTTTATTGGCTTTGCTTAGATCGTTCGTCACCTCTTTTTGATTCTTGGTATTCAATAAGACGAATCGCACTGTAGTATCATCCCCCAACATGCTTAAAGGATTTCGGTTTGCGACGCTTGCCTGTGGGTGTCGAATCAGTTTCAGGGACGGTTGTGAAGGGAGTCCGGTGACGGTGGTGGTGGACCAGAAGTCTCCGACATGCACGATGGTGTTGCATGTGGGTGGTATGCCTATCTATGACTACCGTGAAGCTCTGAGGCCATCGAACCGATTGGTGCTTCCAATTGAGGGCGAGTACGAAGAAGAAGGGTAACGCACTTATGTCACCTAGGTGCCTTGTTGTTCATAGGGGATATACTGGCCCGAGTAGCCCTTGTGTGTTCAGAGAAGCATAGCGATGTCTCAGCTTTCGTCAGAGATCGAAATAGATTGTCCGTGTTGCGGGTCAACGCTTATTGTCGATGTCCACCTTCGTCGAGTTGTGTCGCATCGCGAACCCGAGCGTGAGGATAAGCCGGCCTTGGAGGATGCTCGTCAAATTCTTGATGCAGAGGCGGCGCGGAGAGAAGCTATCTTTAACCAGTCTGTTGCTGATGAGAAAGGGCGAAGCGATGCGCTGGCAAAACGATTTGAAGAGGCACTGAAGAACGCATCAACTGAGCCGGTGACGAAGCCGGTTAGAGACTTTGATCTGGACTAATCGTCATAAGTTTTCTGAAGATCGAAAACGGCGCCGATGACTTTCGATTTGTGCTCCAGAGTTTTACTGTGGGTGGACGTAATCTGATGTTACCGTAATTCAGCATGCTAGAGTCCGTTTACGATAAAGTTGAGTACTGTCTGTTCAGCCCAATAGCCATCAAAACAAGTACTTGGTGACGTATAGAAGCCGCAGTGTCCACCGTAGTTGGTTATTAGCTTAGTAACGTTCGAGTTGTTTGAGATTGCTTTATCTGAAAATTGTTCATAAGGGACGAAGGGGTCGTCCGTGGCGCTAAGGATCAGTGTCGGAATCGCGATCTTATCCACGACGCGCAGGCTACTAGCGCGGTGGTAGTAGTCTGAGGCGTCCTTAAAACCGTGGTGAGGTGCCGTGAACATTTCATCGAATTTTCGTACTGTTTTCACGCTATTAAGATATCGAAGGTCGAACAGTCCTGGGAGGGCGCGAGCTTTTCGCCGCATGCGTTTCTTTAGATTTCTAACAAAATTCCATTCGTAGAATACATTTTCACGACGTTCTAATGCGTTTACGCATCGACCGAGATCCATGGTTGGCGACACGGCGCATATCGCACGTACCGCCGTTGGGGGTTGTGGGCCGTAATCTCCGGCAAGCTTGAGGCTAACATTTCCTCCTAATGAGTAGCCGACAATGCCAATGGTATTAAGGCGATCCACCTCAGTAAGTTCTTGTATTACGGCGGCAGGGTCGGCCGATAGCCCCGAGTGGTACAAGCCCTGTGAGAGATGTTCCGTATTGCCACAATTTCTCTGGTTGAGTAGGACTACATTGAGGCCGAGGCGGTACGCTTTGTCCGCGAGGCCTCGCATGTAGTGTGCGTTGCTAGAACCCTCAAGTCCATGCAGCGCAATGAGTGTAGGGTGAAGGGGAGGATTGGCTTGCCAATGACAGTGAGCCAAGACACGTGCGTCTGGTGAAACATCGAAGTAGCGTCTGATGGGACGAGGAAGATCTGGGAAATGACGTGGTTTACCCCAAGTGTAGAGGGTCATACGGTGTCCGCCATCGAGTCCTTTGTATGGAACGAAGGTGTCGTAACTCACAACTTTAAATGTAACTTATTGATTCCTAGTTTGTGGAGGGAAACATCAGGACGCTACTAGAAAATTGGTGTGCGTTGAGCGACTCGTACTTCTGTGCGTAGGTCATAGACCAAGAATGAGCCTTGCTCATGAACCAGCGGGAGTTCGATTGGATGTTCGGTGATCAGGTAATCGATGTGATAGCGCCGGGCCAGACGCATTGCTCTAGAAGCATCAAGTTGCGAAAAATCACCAAGCTCTACGATGCGGTTGGAAACGCGGTCAGCAATATCATCAGAGTAGATCGCGATGCCAATATCTTTAATTTCTTCGAGGTACACATCTCTGCCACTCGCAGCTCGGACACTTGAGCCGTACCGCCACGCATGTCCTGGATCAACTAAAAAATGAGTTCCAATGGGTTTCTGTTCTGCCCATTTCATTACTGCAGTCCATTCTGTTTTCGGCAGGTCGATTTCCACTAGTGGGTGGGTTGAACGTTCATGGTATGTCACATATGTTCCGCGAGCTATTGCGGCGAAGAATAGTAGTGCGACTCCGACGTAGCGGATTTGTAAACGGGGTATTTTCTTGGTGACTCCCAACGGGCTTTCAATTACAACCCAGACAGCGTAGATGATGGCGATGACATCAAGTAGCCAAAAGATACGACTGAATTGCAGTTGGACGATGAGTGCTACACCAGAATGAGCTAAGGGTACCGAAAGGA
>CAYFJM010000066.1:0-9291 GCA_964343415.1 uncultured Vicinamibacteraceae bacterium
TTCCGGCAGCGACAGCACCGTATCATCATTGTTTTCTAGTGGGGGTGTAGTCGCTCGAGCAGTGTCCAGTAGAACATCACCGAAATGGTGTGTGTCGAACACGGGCCGCATCGTTGGCTGCGCCAATCCATGAATGCCATTCCCCGGTCGGTGGTCACCCCACGCTTCCAGCGGCGTGTGAGTGGGCAAAATCACATGGGCATTGGCTGTCGTTTCATCTGGATAACTGGAGGTCGAGACGACTAGCGGAACCGTCTCAAGGGCCGATCTGAAATCGGCGGCTGCTGGCAGAGTAAAAACAGGGTTTACCTGGTGAATGATGAGTATTTCGATCTCACCAGCCCGCATGGAAGCAGATAATTCCAGTAGTTCTGCATAGGTGCTCACGTGGTTCCAGTGGCTAGCTGTTTCCATGAGTACCGTTGTACCTATGTTGCCCGCGAGATAGTTCAGAATTGCTATAGCGATCTGGGTATTTGTTGCATCAGCACCGGAGACGGCTATCCCGCCTCCGACAGCAAGTGTGCGACCTGGTCCAAGCTGAGAATTGGAAAAAGCACGTGCTAATTCGCGGATGCGGTCTGCGGAGACGCCTGTTCTTTCAGCGACGGTCTCTGGAGAATGGTCCCCAACAATGGATCGAAGAAGAGTCGTTGTTTCCGGAGTAAGACCATCGACCTGGATAAGCTCTTCACTCAAGATGGTATAGGCCATGGCTAGTGCGATTAACCCTTCTGACCCGGCCTCAATATTGATCCATTCGTCGGCGTTTGACCCCGTCATCGATAGACGCGGTTCGAGCTGGATAAAACGTGATTTCCGATTGTTTTGAACACGGCGTGATTCACCATGTACTCGGCTGTATTTGACTGTGGATAACCATGTTTCAAGAAAATCAGCACCAAACGACAGTACAAGGTCGGCTTTGCTAAAGTCGTAGTCAGCGACGGTGTCGCGGTTAAATAGCTTTCGATAGGCTTCGCGGATTGGCTCATACGCAAATGCTTCATAGCGAAGACGACGTGCGCCGCCGACGACTTCTGCCCAGTCATCGACCAACTTATCAAGCGTTCCACTGAGGAGTGGAGTCATGATGGCGATACGACGGCCTTCGCCTGTTGCTCGGAGTTCCGCAATACGTTCAACGACTGTTTGTTGGGTGTCATCCCAGGATGCCGGTTCTAAAACGCTCTGTCCGGCAGCAGCATTCGTGACGCGTCGCTGTTGTGGTCCCTGAAAGCGATCGGGGTTGTAGAGTCCTTGTAAAGCCGATTGTCCACGAACACACAGTGTTCCTTGATTGTTAGGATGTGAGGGATTTCCTTCTATTTTGATCGTCCGCCCTTCGCGAGTACGAACCAGAGTGCCGCATCCATTCGGACATTCACCGCAGACACTCGCGTACCATGTGGCGATGCCTGGGATTGCGTCTTCAGGTGGAATGACATACGGAATGACTTTTTCTGGTGGTACCGGTGAACATGCCGAGATCGCGGCGGCAGGCCCAGCACTTCCCAGAACCTTGAGAAATGTCCGTCGTTCAACTGTTTCTGTGAGAGTAGAGGATGATTTTGTTGTCACAGTAAGTATTCTCAGTAGTGGCAGACTAAACAATCTCTTGGAGCTTCACGTTCGTTGTGGCAATCGAGGCACCATCCCATTGACAGGGATTCCACCTGCTGGGCAATTTCCATGCTCTTAACATCGCCGTGGCAGCTCGCACAATCAATTCCAGCGCGGACGTGAGCTTTGTGCGTAAAACGGACATAGTCAGGCAAGTTATGGACTTTCAACCAGGGAATAGGTTCTTCATTTTCCCAGTACTCAAGAAGTTTTTGAATCTCAGGTTGGTCGGTCAAGATGGATTGGTGACAGCCGACGCAACGTTCGACCGAAGGAATACCCGCGACCGGTCCACGACGTGCATATGCGTGGCAGAATTCGCATTCAATTTGGTACTGTCCGGCATGATGGGCATGGCTGAAGGCAATCGGCTGGCCGGCTGGATCGAGTGCAACACCTGGTGCCTCAAGGCCAGAAGGAGTGACTTCGTCGGTCGAATTCTGCGATTCTGACGAGGACTGCTGGGATAGAACGATCGTCGCTGAGCCAATGAGCAGCATAACGAGTGTCGTTGCGGTTGCCGTGAGTGCCTGTGGATAGTTTAATTTCGTCAAAGTTTCAGCAAGTTTGGTTGAGTTCGACAGACCGAGTAACAAACTTCACAATCTATTTTATTGGCAGTTTCGTGTTGTTGCAATTTTTCGGTTATTGAATACGCAAGCAAGAAAGGCGCCAAGCCTGCTATCGTTTTAAAGGTCAATCGTCGTGACACCTGTTGTTGTTTACCTTGTTCCCGTTGCTTCTACTCAATATGAACTCTACTGCGAGTCAGCTGAGGTCGACGATCTTGACCCCACTGACGAGCATCAGCGGCATGGCATTTTTTCTAGATTTCGATACATGATGGCGGAAGCATTGGAGTCTCGTCGCGCTCGGCGCCTTGCTGAAGTCCCCGCCGATCCTTCAATTCGGCTGTCATGGATGGTGAGACTTCGAAACTTTGTCATTGGACGTGTTGCAGAGGCGATTGTGGAGTGGCGACTACTTTGGCATCTTCGCAAGCAGTCCGAAGCGGAACTTGTGTATCCGAATGACCTCAATGTGTCGAACGCGATGTCTGAGATGTATTCCGGTTTGAAACGTGATGCGGACCGGCACTGGCGCCGAGTCTGGGTTTCATCACTTTTGGGTGCTGTGCTCGGACCTTTGCTGTTTTTTGTTCCTGGGCCCAACTTGGTTGCCTATTACTTTTGGTTTCTCGCGGTCGGTCATTTGCTGGCGTGGCGTGGAGCAAAACATGGAATGGAGCATGTGAATTGGCAACCCCGTTCTGACGAAACGCTGGCTGAGCTTCGCACGATCTTCACCCTTGCCCCTGATGAACGGGCTGCATCCGTGCGTGACATCGAGTCTAGATTGGGATTGGAGTATTTTTCGGCGTTTTTTGAGCGTACCGTGGTGCGTTTTCACTCGTGACAGCTATGAGGCACGGGCCAGTGTTATACTTCGCCGCTTTCATGGTGCCGTCCTCTGAGCGGGTGCACGTCTTCCAACTCGGCTCTGTCTTTCTTGGAGTCGTTCTCATCGGCTGTTTTCTGTTTACTGGACAAGCTCGGGCTCAAGTCATTGGCGGTCCGCGTCCTGCACCTGTTTCTGAAGCTGTCAAAGGGTTTCTCACCCGTTATGACGTGCATGTGACTGGCGACAGAGTGACTGGAGATGGTCAGAGTCAGTTTAAGTGGGACCCTGATATTGGGGTCGATATGGATGTCTTTGATCTGCAAAGGATCAGAGGGAATGTGTTTATGAATGTTGAGACGATGGTTGGGGATGAACGACGTACTATTGACCCTAATCAGAGTGCTTATACCTTCGATCTATCAGTGTTTACTCGGTTGGCAAGGGGAGAATTTGGAACGACGTTTCACCATATTTCCCGCCATCGTTCTGACCGGCAGAACCCTGGTGCGCCATCCTGGAACATGCTGGGTTTGTCGTATGGCGACCGTGTCCGTGCTGGTGACTTTGAGATTGAGGCACTGGGACGTTGGCTCAGCATGATTGAGAGCTCAGAGGTTGATTACAAACAAGAATTTAATGGTTTCGTGAGAATATTACGTTCATTGGGAGAACGTGTATCCCTTCTTGGCGAGATCGATGGGGCTGCTGTCTTGGTTGACAAGACAATGTTTGGGCGGACGACGCAGTACGGAGGACGCCTTGAAGGTGGCATCCGGATAAATGGGCGTGCTGGCGCCGTTGAATTATTGCTTGGTCGGGAGCGTCGTATCGACCCAGATATTTTTTTAAAGACGCCGATTCGGTGGACGCGTTTCGTATTCCGATTCGTGCTCGACTAGGGAAGTAATGCCATAATCACCCATGCGCTCAAAGTGCCTTGCCCTGCGGACATTTCCAGCTCTTCTTGTATCCGCCATTTTGGCTGGTACTCTGTTGGTTCTTTGTTCGGCTGTCGTCCAGACAGCTGTGCGACCACCAAAATTTGATTACACATTTAAGACGCTAGATAACGGTTTGAGCGTTATTTTGCTAGAGGACCACTCGACCCCCATCGTGCACCTTCAGCTTCATTACCACGTGGGCTCAAAGAATGAACGAGCCGGCCGAACGGGATTCGCCCACTTGTTTGAGCATCTCATGTTTAAAGGTTCTCATAATGTTCAATCAGACGAACATCTCACACTGATTTCTCGGGTTGGTGGTGATGCAAACGCCTACACAACTGAAGACGAAACCGTATTTTTTGAGACCGTTCCAGCACAGTATTTGCCACTGGTTTTGTGGTTGGAAGCTGACCGCATGGCGACTCTTAGAATTGACGAGCAGTCACTTGATTCGGAACGTGAAGTTGTGAAAGAAGAGCGTCGGTGGCGCTACGAAAATGAGCCCTTTGGATTACTGTCCGAGCTTCTCTACGACCAGGCATTTTCCGTACATCCATATAAGCACACTCCAATCGGGTCGATGGCCGATTTAGAAGCAGCATCAATTGAAGATGTCCAGGAATTCTTTGACACCTACTACGTGCCTGAGAATGCGACGCTCACTCTCGTGGGGGATTTTGAAACGGATTATGCACTTCAGATGGTTGAGCATTATTTTGGAAGGGTTCCGAAGGCCAGTCGACCAGTGCCTCGGGACATTCCTCGTGAGCCGCCTGCGGCAGGCGAGCGTCGTGTGACAATTGAGGCAGATAACTGGCCACTACCGGCTGTTGTGGTGGCCCATCACAGTACCTACGACGGGCACCCGGATGCGTACCCGATGCACATCCTGTCAAAGATTCTGTCTGATGGCCAAAGTGCGCGTATTTATAGGCGATTGGTTTACGACCAGCAGGTTGCCGTATCCGCGTTTGGAGCTGGTCCGATAATTGAAGATCCCAATTTGTTTTATGCCGTTGCGATTGTGCAACCTGGTCAGTCAACTGAAACCGCCGCCGAGGCACTCATTGCTGAGTTGGATCGTGCAAAAGCGGAACCACCAACCGATCAAGAAATTCAGCGAGCAAAGAATCAATTTGCTCGGGATTATGTAATTGGACGGATTTCGAACTCAGATAAAGCATCGCATTTAGCCCATGCGCATGTGATTCATGACGACATCACAACGGCGGATGGCGAGCTCGATATTTTTCTGAACGTTTCAAAAGATGACGTGCAGCGAGTTGCTCAGACCTATCTGCGAGACGATAACCGTCTCGTGATGACAATTCTTCCTCGTGGATCAGGAGCAGAGCGGCGGTAATGTTTGTGAAAAGAGAAGGCCTAGCGTTTTTTTGGGTGGTCATGGGCATAGCTATGCCGGTAAGTGCGCAACCGAATGACTGGCCTAGAGAGGATCCTCCGCCGCCGTTGTTGCGGCGGGAGATAGTTTTCCCAGATTTTGAAACCCGAACCCTTGATAACGGTCTCCGTGTCGTCTACGTTGGGCATCACGAGCAGCCGGCAGTCAATGTGCGATTGTTACTTCGCGCTGGTTCTTCGAGTGATCCTTCTGACAAATTGGGAGTTGCTTCTTTAGTTGGACAGCTCCTTGATCAAGGGACTACTACGCGTACAGCACCTGAAATTGCAGCCGTGATTGATAACGTCGGTGGTGCGCTTGCTGCCGGAGCCGCTGGAGAGCTCAGTTTTGTTGATGTCCTCGTTATGAAGGACAGTTTTGAGCTCGGTCTCGATATGTTGGCAGATGTGACGCGACGACCTGCGTTTTCTCCGCAGGAGATCGAACGGCAACGCCAGCAAGTTCTTTCAAGTTTACAGGTCAGCTACGACGATCCTGCGTATGTCGCGACGGTTGTTTTCAATCGCCTTGTCTATGGATTCCATCCTTATGGGATGCCGTCTAGTGGTACTCCGGAGTCGGTTCGTTCGATAACTCGTGATGACTTGATTAGGTTTCATCGTACGCATTACCTGCCAAATAATGCGGTAATTGCAGTTGTTGGGGATGTGTCTGCCGAGGAAGCATTCCAGGGCGTTGAACGAGCTTTGGGCAATTGGGAGCGTGGCGACTTGCCTTCGCCTATAGCGGAAGATGTGCCCCCGCCGACACGGCGCTTAATAGTTGTTGATCGTCCCGGTGCAGTTCAAACGACAGTTCGGGCGGGACATGTTGCGTTACCGAGAGCTGATCCTGATTTTCTTGCTTTTGACCTGGCTATAAAAATCCTCGGTGGTGAAGGAGGGAATAGGCTAGGAAATGTTCTTAGAAGCCAGAGGTCCTTAACCTATGCTGCGTCTGCAGATCTTGCAGGACGGCAGTTTTCAGGTGATTTTATGGCCGAAACAGACACTCGGTCTGTTGCCACGGCGGAGGCACTCCGTCTGGCGGTTGATGAAATTTCTCGAATGCGACGGGAGCGTGTGCATCCGCGAGAGTTGCAAGGAGCTCAAGACTATCTAGCTGGAAATTTTCCAATAGCAATAGAGACTCCAAACGCGATTGCGACGCAGGTGCTCGAGGCGATTCTTTTCGGGCTTGACCTCGATGAACTTGAAAGGTATCCCCAACGGATTAATCGAGTGACGGTTGCCGACATCCAGCGTGTTGCCGAGGAACATTTGAAACCCGCTAGCCTTTCCATTGTTCTTGTCGGCGATGCTTCGACTTTCGTGCAGGATCTTCCTGGTGTGGGGTTTGACCAATTTGAAACCGTTTCTTTAGCCGAACTGGATCTTTCAACCGCGGATTTCCGACGCGCCCGTTAATTTGTTCCTTGCCCAATATCCTGATCTCTTGCGGCGAGCCATCTGGTGATCTTTACGCTGGTGCGTTGACGAAGGAGTTAATAGCTCTGGATCCAACTGCTCGAGTTTACGGACTTGGTGGTGACCATCTCGAAAAGAACGGTGCCGATCTAGTCGCGCATTATGAGGGTCTTGCGGCGACTGGCATTTCGGAAGCTCTTGCTGTGCTTCCGCGATCGATCGAGATTTACCGGAGTATGGTCGTCCGTGCACGAACAGACCGCCCTGACGTGTTTGTTGCGATCGATTTTCCAGAGATTAACTTTCGATTGGCCGCGGCGATTCGGAAATTAGGTATACCTGTTGTTTATTACATTGGTCCACAGGCATGGGCATGGCGACGTGGTCGATTTGAAACAATGCGTCGGCTTGTGGATCTTGCCTTGGTGATCTTCCCGTTCGAAGAAGCAATTTATCAAGAGGCTGGGATTCCCGTTGAATTTGTCGGACACCCACTTGTGGAATTGTCCGAGCCAACAGAAAGTCGTGAATCATTTTTGGAGTCGCAGGGGTTAGCTTCAAAGGCTCCCACCGTTGCCTTGTTGCCTGGTAGTCGCCCGAATGAGCTTCGCTCAATTCTTCCTGGACTTACCGGTGCTGCTCGTCTCATACAGCAGCGATGTCCAGATGTTCAATTTGTTGTTGCCCGAGCACCACATCTTCAGCAGGAGTTGTTCGAATCAATCTTTGCACTGCAAGAAACTGGGATTCCGGTGCGGATGGTTGAGAGTCGTACGGATAATGTGCTCGCGGCTGCTGATGTTGTTGTGACGGCGTCAGGTACGGCGACAGTGCAAACGGCTATTCATCAACGTCCGATGGTTATTGTCTATCGATTGTCGGCTGTAACCTACTGGCTGGTTAAGACATTTTCGCACGTTGATAATGCTGGAATGGTGAATCTGATTGCTGGTAAAGAAATTGTTCCTGAGTTGCTTCAAGAGCGCTTTACGGAGAATGCGGTAGCAACTGAAGTGGTCAGATTTCTTACTGATCGTCAGGCCGCGCTTCGTGCGAGCGAGATGTTGGCGCAAGTGCGTCAGCAATTAGGTTCAGGAGGAGTTAGTCGACGAGTCGGCGAACGTGTGTTGGCGGTTGCGGATAGCAACAATGCTTAGTCGTTCGGGAAGCCTTTGTGCGTGTCGCGCACTGCAGATTGTTCTTGCGACGGCCATCTTTCAGCCGTCGGTAGTACTCGCACAAGAAAGCATGCGCCAAATCACCATACAAACGCAAAAGCTTACGTTTGAACCTAATGATATTGAAGTGGTGGAAGGACAACCGGTTCGGTTGCTCGTTGAGGCCATCGATGGGCCTCACGGAATCGGCATCGATGGGTTCGGAGTGGAAGGGTTTAATCGCCCGGGGACAGCACCGACGATATTGGAATTCATTGCCGATAGGCCGAAGCATTATCGCTTTGTTTGTACATTCTTTTGCGCTGTCAACCGCGGCGAAATGCTCGGTGAGTTGCCGGTTCTTTCTGGAGCTAGAAGTGGTGAGTCTCGGATTATCGACAATCAATTCGATGATCGCGTGATGGATGCCCTTGAGCCAGATTTTCATCTTGTAACATTGCCAACGACGTTACGGATTCCTCACAAAAGTTTCGCGTTTCGCTTTACACACAGGTTTTCTCGTCCACTAGATGGCGGACCAGGCTATGGAAACTTCCTCGAAGATTTTTTTGGATTCGATTCAGCCGCATTTGTTGGTCTTGAGTTACGGTACGGCGTCGCTCCTGGTACGCAGATCACAATTTACCGAACTAACAATCGAAATATTCAATTGTCTGGGAAATACAACCTAATGCGTTCGAGCAGCGTTGGTGGGTTGGGACTCGATGCCTATGCGTCTATCGAAGGCATGAATAATTTCCGGCAAGATTATTCACCGGTGTTCGGGATGGTCTTGTCAAAGCGTGTTGCTAATCGCGCGACCATGTACGTGCAGCCGATGTGGGTCGGGAATGCGAACAAGCCATTGTTACATCCCGAGCAGAACTTCCAATCTGCTAGCAAGAACACTCTGCTTACTGGACTTGGCGCACGTTTCCGTGTTCGTGGTTCGATAAATCTAATTGTTGAGGGTGCCCCTCGGCTTACTGGATTTTCCAATGGACAGCACCAGCTAAGCGTTGGTTTGGAAAAGGTTCTCGGCGGTCACGTGTTTCAAGTGAATGTATCAAATGGTCTCGGTAGTAGTCTTGTGCAGATGGCTGGCGGTGGTAGCCGAAATAATTGGTTTCTTGGGTTCAATATTTCGCGACGGTTTTATTAGTTATTCTTTGAGACTATTCAAATAGTTAACGATATTCCAGATGTCTTCATCGGTAATTCGACCTTCCCATGGTTCCATGTAGTAGTCCGGTGGGACACCGTTTCGGATTGCGCTGAAAACCTCTCCATCGAGGCACCCTTCGTAGCATTCCGCGTCAACGAGATTCGGCGGCGGT
>CAYFJM010000067.1:0-9035 GCA_964343415.1 uncultured Vicinamibacteraceae bacterium
ACTGCCTGGTGTTTCCTCGTAGTCAAGAACAAACACGCGTCCATCGGCCACAGACGGTCCTGCAAACCCGCCACGGATAGACATCCGCCACGTCACCTTTAGCCCACTGTCTGGAAATTGCTGAACAACTCCAGAATCCGACCAATTACCGTCCCTATTGGTACCGCGCCATTGAGGCCAATCTTCTGCATGCACGCTCAGCGTTGTCACACCTACGGTGAAAACTAAAACAAACAGAAAGCTCTCTCGCACACTACGCTTGGTCATGAACACTCTCCAATGATCCAATAACGCACTCCGTCAGAAATAATTTGCCGGCGCGATTTACCCTAATTAATAAACTGCTCAAATACGGACATCGGGCTTGGCTGGCCATGAATCGGAACGATCGTTTCCACATCCAGCCGTAAGCGCTTCAAATTCTGATAAAAGGATCTATTACTGGCACTAGGCGCCCCTGTCGCAGCCGCCCCCGGCGCAGGCGGCGTATACAGGTCGGCCTCCACGACCAACCGCTCCTTGGGAAAATAGGCAATGAGCATGCCCGCCGCATGATTTAAACCCTGCACATGATGCAACTCAAGTAGCCGCGTAGTGTCGGCAAGTGTATATTTCTCTCGCACTGTTTCGAAGATGTAACCTTCAGACCATTCTTCAGGTGGGTACAACGAAAAACGGTCCGGCTCAAGGAGCCACGGGCGCGCCCGAAGAACCTCCTGGTAATAGGGACGATTGCCTTCGTGGGTGATCACAGTCGCTCCCTCGTGTACATAGGTCCGGAGCCCGCCCAAATGATCCCAATGGTGATGCGTGTTAACGATGAATCGAATCGGTTTATTCGGAATAAGATTCATCACCTCTTCAATAACCGCCAGAGAGCGTTCTTCATTCAACGGCGCCTCAATGACGGCCACATAATCCTCAAATTCAACTGCTACGCTGTTGTGGGAACCACCCGCCATCAACCAGATACCATCAGTAAGTTGTTCTGTTTCCACCCGAACTCGAGGCACCAGCGCTGTTTGCACGGCATCAGGCACCGTGAGTGCAGCGCTAGCAACATTGATCTGAACGTCCGTAATCGTTTCAAGCCCGAAAGTATGATCACCACCGCTAACATTCGGCTCATGCGCACCATCATCAAAATCCTGATGCTGGTGCCACCGCATCGGAAATTGCACCCCACCAATATCCTCGTACTCGGTATAAATCGTTTCATAGTACAGATCGCCAACCACTGGATTGGGCAGCCACGTTTGTACTCGCTCAATAACATGGTCTTCTGTGATAGTCCCATTCACACGAAAACGTCCGAGTGCCATATACGAAATAACCGTCACGCGCCCACCGTACTCATTCCGCGTCACCGCCGTGATATTGCTTGCCATTGCACCTTTAAGAAAACCGTGTGGGGTAAGCAAAATTTCAAGCATGCGCAGCTCTGAGTCGGCGGGGCGTGGTATTACCCTATCGCCCCGTACGTCCCATGCGCGCGTGCCACTAACCAATCGACTCCGGTGCTGTTCCCCTTGGATCGGAGCACCTCCGCCACCGCGTTCGCTATAGGTTCCCTGCCGTACGACCATATCCTCTTTCGAAGAGTTCGTCGCAAAATCAATAGTCCTCGTATAACTCGCTAATTCAAAACGCGGCCAATCATGGGCCGGCGAAAAATTCTGCCCCAAAGCACCAATCCAACCACTCCCGGAATACTGAATGGACGTCATGTCCGTCACACCCAATGTTTCCGCCGCTGCCTGTACAACAGCACGAGCATCCTGAGCCGCAATTGGCCCAGCCGTCAACGTCATCACAGCAACGACAATTCCTGCTCGCAGAAGCATCATTCCCTCCACTAATATATGGATATGTTTGACTAGACTCGGCTCTTACGTCGAAATAATGAGCTTAGCCTCCCGTCATTCGCCAGCTAGCCTAACGGCATAACGGAGCCTAGCTCAGGACAACACGCGGTTCAACGACAAGATCGTCGCGAGGTCAGAATCGCCAGGAAAAGCCTTGACCAGGATATTGAGTATGGCCACTACAAACTGACTAAAAACATCCACCTCACTTGTCATTGCGAGTCAGTACGGCCATGTAATAGTCACAAAAACCACTTCTAAAAAACTGCTCCGACTGCGTCTCCAGGTAAGCATCCAACAATGTTTTGTATTCTTCAGCGCTTCGAATAAAGTGCCCATTCTCTATGCGGTGAAGTAAGTGCCCGACCACATTCAGCCGTGACTCAGATGGAATATCCTCAATAATCAACGCTCTACCGGACGGTTTTAATACACGCGTAACACCCTTCAACACCTCTCGCGCATCATGATCATTTAAATGGTGAAGAAGTCCATAGACAAGTACACCGTCAAAACTGCTGTTATCAAATTCAAGGCGCCTAGCGTCCATCACGTGAAACGATCCCCCATACCGGCTCTGGGCATACTCGACATAGCGCTTATTTATGTCGATCCCGACGTACACATCGGCAGTAAACGATACCGAAAAAGAGCCTGGGATAACGCACACCCGTCTGTGGCGCGATGGTCCAAAAATACACAACTTTCCTCAAAATCCCTGAAACAAACCCAACCGGGTCTGCATTCACATTATCCATTGCCGCCTGCCAATAGATTGCGTTTTGTTCCATTTCAGACGAGGCATCCCACACCGCCGCCGGAGACTGCTCGATGGCCAATTCACCAGAAGGTAACGTTGCAGAGCCAAACGAATGAGGTGCATTTCCAAGCCAAAAATGCTCTCCATTAGTTGTTGTCATCAGTGGCACTCCGTGCACTTGGTAATTTCTGATCAGCCAGGGAGACATCGCGACAACCACGCCCAACGCAAAGACGACCACCCGCTGTATCCGTAGAGCTTGCGAACTTGTCGACCACACCCACAGCGCACTAGCCGGAACGAATAGGGCTAAGCTTCCACGCTGTAGCATCGCGATACCCATGACGACCCCGGTGAGTAATATTTTCGGAAAAGACTCTGACTTGCGGAGGTAAATTAATGCCCATACGACAAACATCACAAGCAGTGCATCGAAGCTCAGTGGATGTAATTTATGTGTGTCGTAATATGCTAAGCCCGGATGCGCCAAGGTCAAACCAGCAGCAACCACACCTGCTCGTCCATTCCATAACTCACGGCCAATTAGAAACACCAAATACGCAAGCAGGCCAGACATCGCTGATTGAGCCAACAATACAAGTGTTTGACCGAGACCTACGTCATTTGGAAACAGGGAGTACACAAACGCAGTCCACCAAATATACGGAACACCTGGATAGTAACTCTTATACTCAACCCCAAAATGGGGGTAGACATACCCGCTACCAGAGTTAAGGCTTCGAGCTATATCCTCGTATTCGAAAAGTTCAGGACTGGCGTATGTTCCAAGAAGAAACACGACAAGAACTCGAATCAGCAGCCCGGCACTGACAACGAGCAGTGCGCCGTTTGTGGTTCCCCACTCGACTTTGGTTACAGGGCCGACCCTCTCGGGGGTCTCAGATACGTTCTCCGCCATCTATTGGGTATCGAGGCGTCGAGCACCGCGAAGCGTGTTCACAATACCGTAGTTCCCTTCATGGCAGTGGTATTCGTAAAGTGGCCCCTCATCGGCCCACATGGGAATTTCCGCACTCCAGCTTCGCTCCCAAGTGGCGGGGTCTTCAACAGTAAATTCGTACAAAATTCTATCCTTGGCCGTCCGAGTAAATCGTTCCATCACCTGCAAAGTCGAGCTCGCTCCTTGGAACGACGTCTTATCTGAAAAATTAGAGGTCTCTACAACCAGCGTGTCGCCATCCCAATAGCCGCGGGACGCCCCTGGCCACTGCCGAATCTTATCGGATATCGCAGGCCGACCATCTGTTGCGACAATCCGAGGCGGATTATTCGCCATCTCCGGAAAAATCACCACAACACCTGGCACCTGAAAAATCTGATATAGGTCATTGTACGGTGGCGGCAGCATCGGTGGCCCCTCATGCGTCCACATCAAACAACGCTCTTGGTGTGGACGCTCTTGATAACTATCGGTTCCACGCGCTGCTCTCCTCTCTTCGGACCGTCGCTGAGCATCAGGTAAAAGCGCTGGTATCCGTCCATCCGGTGGGTCAACGATCAAGGAAGTGCGTCGGCTCGATAACGCCTTTGGGTTCTCTGTCCGCAGCCACATCGAATTGTCATAGTGGGTCGGGTCTGCCTGCACAGTCGCCCGTTCGCGCACACCTGCATCTTCATCCAACGCTTCTCGAAATGCGCGCGCACCCCTCAAAGGATCAGCATCCTCCGCTGTCAAAATTGACGTAAGGGCAGCCATTTCTTCATCCGTCAAGAACTCCCTGCCCTCAAACATCTCAGGTCGCTGCAATGGCGTGTAGGTCTGAGATGTCCAAATACCTTGTAAATCAGGCACTCCATCTGGGGTGCGCGGTACAACCCACTGACGGCTCTCGTTATTTTGCGCAGAGCCACCGACTGGCATCGTGACAAGGACACCAATCGCAACACTACAAACTCGGATGACGATATTCCCCTTATATCGACGCATGATTAGTACTCGTCATAGCCCTCAGTAAGTTCAATGTACGTCCCCGACGGATCAGTCAAAAACGCAATCTTCAATTCAACGCTATCTACCTCACGATACGTAATGTCAAATTCAATTCCCTTCGATTCGAGTTTTTGACAAAACGCTTCCAGATCATCCACTTCAAAACCGATATGGTCGAGTGCGCGCCCACGCGTTGGAGCGGTGGGGCCATCTGCATCGCCAAAACTCATATTCATACCCGGCACATCCGTAGTCGTTTGGATACGCCCCCTCGGACGAATATTCAAGTCGAACACCTCGGTATACCAGTCGAGTAACTCGACGTAATCAGGTGTCCAAAAATGAATGTGGTACCCGGCAATCGGGACATGGAGTCCAGGGTCTTCTTGCAATTCGACCCAGACGCCATCCGGAGCCATGACATATGCGTTCGGCAGGCCCTCAGCACCAATAAATTCCGGGCCAACCTCCATGCCGGCCGCACGCCATCGTTCGACAAATTCAGCTGTGTTGCGTACCTTAAAGCCAAAGTGATCTAGGACCGAACCTTGCATCGGACCAGTTGGAACTTGCTCCGTCAAAGCAATGAGGAAGTTCGGCAACCGAATCGCCGTGAGAGGCCCTTTCTGGACAACTTCGCCTCCAAACCACTCTACCCACAGCTTTTTATGCACCTCAATATCAGATACGTTTAAGTGCACATGACCGTAGGTAATACCATTGTCGTTGGGAGTCGCAAGTTGCGCATACGCTGGAGTCGTCAATACGGTTAACACAGCAATCAGAACGCTAGTCAGCAGAAGTCTCATAGTCGCCTCTCTGTAGAATGGCTAGTGTATCCCGCCTAAGATTCGGATGGGGAGGATAACTCGTATGGAAAAATACCAGAAAGCGACAATTCGGTCTCTTGGGGTATTACTGGCCACTGCCATCACTTTCGGATGTGGAACCTCGACCGAACCCAGTAACACAGCTATCTCTGAACAACCAGAGACATCTGGCGCCGCAGAGTTGTCTAACACACCAGAGTTTCGCGTTGACCCATTTTGGCCGCGACCACTGCCCAACAATTGGATGCTTGGTCAGGTTGCAGGCCTCGCTGTCTCAAACGACGACAACATCTGGATTCTGCACCGCCCAAATACACTTGATGCCCGCCAGCGTGGAGAAGAAGGGATGTGCTGTGTTCCGGCTCCCCCGGTGATCGAATTTGGGCCAGACGGTAACGTTCAACGATCCTGGGGTGGACCTGGAGAGGACTACGAATGGCCAGAAAGCGAACATGGCATCTACGTCGACGCCAATCAGGACATCTGGATAGGTGGGAATGCGCCGAATGACTCACATATTTTAAAGTTTACATCCGACGGAGAATTCATCCTCCAAATTGGTAGCGCTGGCCAAAGTGCTGGAAGCAATGACATCGACAACCTCGGACGCCCAGCCGGATTTACGATCGATGAAGATGCTAATGAAGTTTACGTAGCTGACGGCTACGGCAACCGCAGAATTATTGTGTTCGATAACACCACCGGTGCCTACAAACGACACTGGGGTGCCTACGGAGAAATACCTCATGATGAACCCCTACCTGCCTATGATCCTGACGCCGAACCGATTCGCCAATACCGAAGTCCTGTACACGATGTAACGATTAGCACGGATGGAATCGTCTACGTTGCGGACCGGACCAACAATAGACTTCAACTTTTTGAGAAAGACGGAACCTTCATACAAGAAGCCTTCATTAGGCCGGAAACACTTGGCAGCGGTTCGGTATCTGGCGTAACACTGTCAGAAGACGCTGAACAACGTTGGCTTTTTGTTCCGGATGGAACGAATAATGTAGTTTGGACTCTGAATCGAACAACACTCGAGGTTGTAGGCCAGTTTGGCCGACTCGGAAAGTACGCAGGTCAATTTTATCGATTACACAACCTTGCCATCGATTCTGGAGGAAATCTTTATACAACAGAGGTAAATGTAGGACAGCGTGTGCAAAAATTTGATCGGCTACGCTAATTACGAATCGTTGCCTTCGCGATCCAATCTTGCAAGAAACCATAGAACGAACGCTACTGCCCCAAGAATCAAGAAAGCAATCGCAACGATTTCGATGAGGTCAATAACTGCACTAGTAGTCATACTCCGTTCCTTTTTTCGTAACGGACGAGATATTTCAAACAACGATTAAGCGACTATGCTAAATCGGAGAACAATAAATCATGCATACAACCGCAAAATTTTTCGTCGGTCAGATTATCCACCATATCAAGTTCAACTATCGAGGAGTGATCTTTGATGTTGATGCAACGTTTCGTGGTACTGATGAATGGTACGCACGGGTTGCCCGCTCGCACCCGCCTCGGCACCTGCCGTGGTACCACATCCTTGTCGACGGGACGGACCAAACGACTTATGTTGCTGAGCGTCACTTGAAACCGGACAACTCGAAAAAACCTGTCGCCCACCCACTCATTCATAAGCTCTGTGGTAAGTTCAAAACAGACCGGTACATGACCAACATACAGGTGCAATAACGGCACACTGCGTCACACGAATCAATAACGATGGCCGCCGGACGATCAAGACATTCACCTCCTCCGCAAAAAACGCCCCAAACGCCGACGGCGTCGGTAGCACATAAGACTTCGCTTGCACTACCGCTGAGCCTCACTGTCCTCTTATTCGGAATATCCTTCATGCCGCGAGTGCATGCGACGCCAATACTGTCCCAATCCTTCTTTGGTGCAGTCGCAGTACTACTGCTCTGGGTGGCCGTTCTCCACCTCCGTCGGCGACAGGACGAACGGGCGACACTACTTGAAACAAATCTTCGCCCGCAACACTATGTTCAAGCATTAGTTCAACTATCGGTCTTCGCATACTGGGGCTGGTACTGGCGCCCCGTGTATGACCACTCAACGCTCCTCCTTGCACAGATCGTTTTCGCATACATATTCGACATGTTGCTAACGTGGTCTCGACGAGAGAAATACATCCTCGGCTTTGGTCCGTTTCCCATCATCTTGAGCACTAATCTGTTTCTATGGTTCCGCGATGATTGGTTTTACCTACAGTTCCTCATGATCGCGGTCGGATTCCTTGGAAAAGAATTTGTTCGCTGGAATCGGGACGGCCGGCGAGTACACATCTTCAATCCCTCCGCCTTCTCACTCGGACTATTTTCACTCGCCCTTCTCACGACAGGCACGACATCAATCACATGGGCGGAGGAAATTGCCACAACGCTTACGCTGGCCCCATCAATTTATCTGTTCCTTTTTCTCGTTGGGCTCGTCGTAATGTATGCCTTCTCCATCACACTAGTCGCCGCAACGGCAGCGGCTGTCTTATTTGGGTTAAGCGCGCTCTACACAACGGCAACAGGAGTGCCTTATTTCATCGATTCAGAGATTCCAACTGCGGTTTTTCTAGGACTACATTTACTTGTCACTGATCCATCCACTTCTCCGCGAACACCCCTTGGAAAAGCGGTGTTCGGCATCCTGTATGGCATCACCGTCTTTGGCCTGTATGCCGTCCTCGGCGGATTTGGTGTGCCAACCTTTTACGACAAACTGCTATCCGTTCCGCTTCTTAATCTGAGTGTTCAAGCCATCGACCGGCTTATTCAATCACTGACCATGCAGGCAACGTTCAAGCGACTCGCTCTTGCTCTAACTCGACCAGCCGCAAATCTGGCACACATCGCTGTTTGGGCTGTGTTCTTTACGCTGATGGCACTCGTAGGTGCGACGGATGGTCGCCATCGGGGAGACAGCCTGCCGTTCTGGGAAGAAGCTTGCAACAATGACCGCCGGAAGGCCTGCGAACGCCTGCTTCAAATCGAAGCATCATATTGTGCTGATGCGTCAGCCTGGGCGTGTAACGAACTTGGCCGCCATTATGTAAGTGGTGACGTCGTCGAACCGAACCGTGAAGTCGCATTGGGATATTTTTCCCGTGCATGTGAACTACGATTTCAGGCAGGATGTCTCAACCTTTTGGAATTCGATGCCGAACACCGCTCCGACCCAAAATTGCTCGATCTTCGTCTATTACTCCGAGAAGGTGGAACGAATCTGATGACCATGGAGGAAACGGCTATCTACGCTCGTGCCTGTGAGCACGGCTGGATGTTTGCCTGCAGACGATGACTCTTCGTGAACGGCTATACCAATCAGCCGGGGTGCTGACGTGCATTGCCTCCTTGGGGTGTCAGTCAATCAATACGGATGCGACGATCGTGGCGGACACACCGGAACTCCCAGAAGTATTAGATGGCTTCAGAGCCGATTCATGGTATCTCCCTGACGATGATCTGCTCGGATTCGTCAAAATACCGTCCGGTCCATTTCACATGGGCAGCGACCGCACGCTCGACTCACAAGCGTTTGACAATGAGCGATGGTCGTCATCGACCCCTCAAGGCTTTGTCGATGTCGACGAGTTTTAT
>CAYFJM010000068.1:0-9024 GCA_964343415.1 uncultured Vicinamibacteraceae bacterium
CGCGCCCATGGCACTGGCCGGCAGAGCAATCAACTGCGACATCCCCTGACACTTGTGCATCCCACGCGCGCGACTCCCGATCTCTGCATAGGTCGTACCTAACAGCTCGTCGTATCCACCCAAATCAACGGTAGTCAAGTCCGAATCAGGTTCTGAGCGACGAAACCTAGGCGAACCAAACCCAAACGGAAAACCGGCGCTGAAGTAAAACTTGTGAGCTTGCCAAACACGTAAACCCTCAGCGAGTTGCTCAGGAAATCGATCTGGATCCGCTGCGGCATGGTACGCCTCATGGGCTAAGACTGCCGAGGCTTGATGATGTTGCCCTCCGCCTCGTCCCGAGGGACTCATTGCAGACATCACATCAGGACGAATCGTTCGAATCATCCTGACCATGTCTCCAAGAATCTCTTCACGGCCCCAACGAGAAAACGTCTCGTCAATACTAAATGAATAGCCAAAATCAACTGCACGAGTGAAATATTGCTCTGCACCATCAAGCCGGTGAGCAGCCAATAATTCTTCCGTTCTCAACACAGCAAGGCCATCGAACAGTTCGGCTCCGATTTCGTTCTGCCCACCATCTCCGCGAGTGGCAGTCAGCAACACAGTACGATGCCCTTCACCTTTCGCGTACTTCGCTAACAAAGAATTATTCTCGTCATCAGGGTGTGCCGTCACCATCATGAACGTCCCGACGCTCTTGAGTTGTCGCAAAACGACAGCCACATCAGTCGGGCCCATATCTGAACGAAGCGGCTGTGCCACGATGGATGGCGCACCCACAGTGAGTGCCAGTAAAACAATGACACACGCTAAGCTCTTTGATCGCATAGTTTTCCGAGTATACACCCGACAGATGTCGTCTAGTTCTGAATCCTGGCGCCCACTACGTTAGAGGGCCGTTCTTGGTTATCTACCGCCAAAACTTCTTCGTAATACGCCTCATATCTGGGAACAATCTCATCCGCACAAAAACGCTCATGAACCTCCCTCCAACCCGTGGCTGCAATACGTTGATGAAGGGCCGTATCAGTCAGCAAGCGAATTCCGCTCTCTGCCATTCCGACGAGGTCATCCGGATCGTGCAACAATCCTGTCTCATCATGTGTAACAACCTCAGGCACCCCCCCCGACACGCGATGCCACAACCGGTACTTCGCAAGCCATGGCCTCAAGTGCTGCTAAACCAAAACTTTCTTGCGACGATGGTAATAGACAAAGGTCAGAAATCGACAACAACGGCACTACCAGTTCCTGCTCACCGAGTGGCTCAACATCCGCAGAGAGTCCATATTCACGTGCGCGTCGGCACGCTGCTGGGAGGTCAGGGCCGTCTCCAACTAATAAGAGGCGTGCCGGCACAACTTCTCGAATACGACGAAAGATCTCTACTACCATTTCTGCTCGCTTGACAGGACGGTAATTGGAAACATGAATCACTAATTTCGTTTCAGGATTACCTCGACGATAGCGCTCTGCAAGCGAGTCATCGAACATTCTCTTGTGATACTGGCAATCGAGGAAATTGGGAATCACCCGAATATCTGCCTTCACCGGAAGCTGTCGATACGTCTCATCGCGCAACGACTGAGACACCGCCGTTACACCATCAGATTGTTCGATCGAAAACGCAGCCGTTTCAGAGTACGACGGATCACTACCGGTAAGCGTAACGTCCGTGCCATGCAAGGTCGTAATTACACACGGCACACGTCCTCGGCCAGAAGCCGCCAAAATCTGTTTGGCTAAATAAGCAGCCGTCGCATGTGGCATCGCATAGTGCGCATGAATAATGTCAAGGTTAAATTCGCGCGATACCTCTACAATCTTATTCGTCAGCGACAACAAGTACTGCGGCTCTCGAAATAATGGGTAGCCTGGGGTTTGAACCGCATGAAATGCTAGGCCGGCCTGAAAATCACCAAGACGGAATGGTGGCTCACTACTAATAAGGCGAACTTCATGATCTCGTCTCGCTAAAACCTTCGCGAGCTCCGTCGCAACAATTCCACTGCCACCTACTGACGCGTAACACACAATCCCGATGTTCATAAAATTCTATCTCTACCTTAGATGGTCAAATTGCCCGCGCACCTCATCTGTAACACCATTCAACATAGTCCAGATTAGATATTTTTGCCCTCCCCCTGCAACACCACTAGGGTAGCTGACCGTTCGAGCTCTGACACGGCCTGTAGTTGACTACCCGATCCGGTGGTACACAATGTATTCCAAAACAACTGTGAATCCCGCACACTATGTTTAGCGCGATACTTTAGACGGCCATTGACAACCTGTGCAAAAACTCGTCGGTTTGCAAATAATGCTAGGCGGCCAAACAAATAGCCCAAACGCACACCACAATGACTACGTGCAAATTCCCGAAGAAGGTTCTCAGTTTCTGAACAGCCGCCCATAAACCATACCCAGAACAGGGTTTCTACATATTCGATCTATCACGCCGATCTGCATCAACCAATTAAGCAGTGACGGGGCCGTCAACTCATCGTTTCCCTGAATATTCGAGCATTTGCTGGGTGAAGTCTTGAGGGTAAGTAATGGTCACATCGACGATCTCACCAGATGAATCCACCACAGGATTAAGTTTTGGCATCACAAATCCTGTGTACGATGGCACATTTACCTGTGATACGCGCTGAACAACTTCATCGCGAAGTGCGGGATCAAAATGAATTCCATATGATTCAAAAAGTGTGTACGCCGCATCGTAGTCACCTTCAGATTTAATCCGCTGCACTTCCGCGAGAAGTGTGGCTACTCCATCACGAAAAGCATTCCTATCGACCATGACATAGTACGTCTTCCCAGCACGGGTACGTTGCTCAATTGCGTCGGTGTTATCCATCAACCAATGAACAACCATTTGTCGATTCCGCATATGGTCTTGTTCGATTTGATCGCCTTCCCGAACTCGTCGAAGCTGGAGAATCGCATTTCGCGTATAGGATTCGTATTCAGTAACAATGATGTCTTCGTGGTGTTCGGAATCCACAATGCCAATTTCCACAAGCTTCGGATCGGCAATGAAATAGAGCGCCACCAAATCCGCACGGGCTTCTTCCAAAGCAGAGTATTGTTCCTTCAAGAATACTTGTGGATTCCCCTCAAGAGAGTCCGACAGTTGACCTGACGCATGCCCAATAACTTCATGCATATTCGTCGTCAATTCTCCGGCAAAACTACCCCATTCCGCTGAGCGCGCCGCTTCATCATCATCCCAAGTAAATTCATTACGGTACGCATCCGGTCTCGACTGCTCGTATGCCTCTGTCACATTCGACAACGAAACAGACTTGCTGCCGTACGCTTCTCGGACACTCTGGTCATTTGGAAGGTTAATCCCGATCGGTGTTATTGGGCCCGCGTCGCCAATTTCGACAACAACGTCAATAGCATTAGCGGTAATTCCAAGTACTCCTTCTTTACGGTAGCGGGGATCCCACGGCATATGGTCTTCAAACCACTGTGCATTATCAGCCAGCGTCTGAATTGCAGCGGTTTTTTCTTGATTGACATAGTACACAAGAGCTTCCCACGCCCCCTTCGCGCCGCGAGCATCCATATAGACCTCGGTAAAACCGTTAATCGTGTCCACGGGCGACGACTGATCAGCAACCCACGCAATGTCGTATGCACGACGATCGGTTGGTTCCCCCGTCCGGTACCACTGAACGAGCGCGTTGAGCGCTGTGGCCATTTCTCGTGTGGCGAAAGGAACCGCTGCCTCTAAATGTCTAACTACCTCGCGCAATTGTTTTGCGTAGCGACCATCGCCATTGATGCGATAAACCTCTTCTGTAAGCGTCCCTTCTCGCTTGACCAACCGCGAATTCAACGGGTACTGCTCGTCGAAACTGGCAATGTCTTCCATAGAGACACCGTCGTAAAGGTTGTTTGAGCTGGAAAGCAACATGTCTATCCCATCAGCCGGTGTCTTGTTGGTCACGATAGAATCAAACGACGCATCAAAAAACATTGGCTTAAGGCGTGTCAAAAGATCATCAAGTGACTCACCATCTCTGAGTGGAAAGACTGCACCGTCTTCTGCCGCCGCATGTGCAGCCACCTGAAATGCCACCGGATCAATATCTAAAACAAATTTTCGAGCCGTTAAGTTATTGAACGGTCCGGTATTCAGCCAAAATAGTTTCGTATAACGGTGAATCGCATCGCGTATCTCTGCGTCAAGCCGATCGGAGTGTGTAAGAATCTCTTCCAGTACTTCACGCATCTCGAGTCCGTGTCGATATCGTTGGTCATAATAGATATCTCTTCCAGCAAGTGCGGCATTATAAAGATGCCAGACCAGCACTTTTTCTCGAAGCGGAAGCGCCGAAAATCCGTCCGCGTAAATCTGGCCGATAGACACATCATCAATCCGCTCAAGCAGATACTGACGGTCGTCTATGTCCGATTCAGGCCCTAATTCCGTCGTTTCTGTTGTATTTGACCCACACCCCACGGTGAAAACCAACACTCCGATAAAAAGCACCATACGTCGTTGCCAGATCATCGCGCCCCCACAATCACCAAAACTGGTATTTCGACCTCCATGTACGTCAGACACAAGTAAAATGGAGGTATCGCAGAATTATACCGATCAAGGAAAGAAAGAGATGACCCTTAGATTGTCAAGCTGGCATATGGCCGCCGGGATCGTGACCATGATTATCACAATCATTGGCCTAACACCAACCGCACATGCGCAACAGAAAATGCTCTCGGTCGCCGAACTGTACGATCCAGACCAGCGAGTCGATCTCGATGGCAACCTTCCAACAGGTCTTGCTTGGCTAGACGATGACACTTACATTGCCAGGCGTCTTCCGGGCGACCCATTCGAAAGTCCTTTTGTGCGCGTTGATGCAATTAGCGGAAGTCGGTCAGCGATTATTGATGTGGATTCATTCGAAAAAACACTCCAAACACTCCCTGGTATCTCCCAAGCAGATGCAAGAGATCTTGCAAGATCAACAAGTCACCTAGTGAATCCTACTTTTGACTCGATGATCATTACTCACGCCAATACCCTCTATCACTTTGACATCGACAGCTATCAGATCCGTACATTGACACAGTCAGAGGGAGAAAAATCAGAACTGTCGATAAGCCCTAACGGACATTTTGTCGCTTTCATTGAAAACCACAATCTAGTCGTCGTCGATCTCGAACAACTAAGAACTCACATACTCACAACTGATGGAAGTCCCCGTGTTCGAAATGGTTTATTGGACTGGGTGTACCAGGAAGAAATTTATGGTCGTGGAAACTTTCGAGGATATTGGTGGAGTCCTGATTCGACTCACATTGCATATCTTCAACTCGATGATCGTAAAGTCCCAAGCTTTCCAGTGGTCGACCACATACCGTACCACCCTGGTGTCGAGACGTGGGAGTATCCAAAGGCTGGTGACCCTAATCCTGTTGTCAAACTTGGCATTGCGAGTGCTAGCGGTGAACAAAATGTATGGGTGAGTCTGGATCAATATCAATCGGTCGACCCACTTATCGTCGATGTCGGTTGGGCACCTGACAGTCACGATGTCGTGTTTCAAGTTCAAGACCGAGAACAAACCTGGCTCGACCTGAACACTGCGAATAGAGCGACTGGAGCAGTCACGCGAATTCTCAGAGAAACATCCGAGGCCTGGGTGAATGTGCTTGGACCACCGCTATGGCTCGATGACGGTACCGCTGTATGGAGAAGCGAACGATCAGGCTGGAGTCATCTGTACCACATTGACAAAACCGGTAAAGTCCTCACAGAAATCACCAAGGGTGATTGGGAAGTCCGTGACCTCCATGGTGTTGACAAGAACGGTATCGTTTATTTTTCTGGCACTGAACGTAGCCATATCGGTCTTGATATCTATCGTATTGATCTTGGTGGAAATGGCCGCCGCCGGTTGTCGACAGCCACCGGCACACATTCCGCCCAGTTCAATCCGAACCTCACACTGTATCTCGATACGTGGAGCGACATTACAACACCACCGCAAATCCGATTACACGACAATAGCGGTACGACCATTCGAACCATTGCGAATAACCCGGTCCCGCATCTTGCGGAGTACGCATTACCACGGCCTGAGTTCCATCAAGTCAAGAATAGAGACGGCTTTGTAATGGAAGCCTTGATGATCAAACCACCTCATTTTGATCCGACATATCAGTATCCGGTCTACCAACATGTTTACGGCGGCCCACATATACAAAGGGTTCGAAACGCCTGGAGCACTGAAACTCTTTTTTGGCAGCTTTTAGCACAGCAAGGTATCGTGGTCTGGGTACTCGACAACAGTACTGCAAGCGGTAAGGGCGCCGTCTCAACCTGGCCTGTTTATCAACGTTTCGGAGAACTGGAACTAAGTGATCTGGAAGATGGTCTTGACTGGCTATTGGAACAATCCTTTGTTGACCGCGAACGAATTGGTATTGAAGGCTGGAGCTATGGTGGATATATGGTCAGCTATGCGCTCACCCATAGTCAGCGCTGGTCAATGGGAATCGCTGGTGGGTCCGTAACTGACTGGCGAGATTATGACTCCATCTATACGGAACGGTACATGAAAACACCAGAACACAACAGCCGTGGCTATCGACAAAGTTCACCGCGATTTAATGCAAGTAGTCTGCATGGTGACCTGTTGCTTGTACATGGTTCGATGGACGAAAACGTCCATATGCAAAACACTCTGCAATTTGCTTACGCCTTACAGGATGCCGGTAAACCCTTTGAAATGATGATTTACCCAAAATCAAGACATCGTCTTGGCACACCAGCACTCGAATACCATCGACGAGAAAAAATGCTTGAATTTGTACTCGAACACCTCGCCCCACAGCATTCTGGCAACGCAAATACCAACCACTCGTTACGGTAACCAATTCTTTTGGATTTCCTAAGTGAGTTAACACAAGGCAACGGTCTCGTTGCCGCAGAACTACGTCCTCCTCGTGCAACTCTCGGACCCAAAGCCGGAATGGAAGCTTGGATCGACACCTACCATGCCATTGAAGGCCTTGCTCGGCTTGGCACCTATTCATTTCTGACGGACGGGGCCGTCGGCAAACAAGAAGAAGACAACCTCCGCCACCTTATTGCAAATCTCGGAGATGACATTTCACGAGAACAGATCGTTCCCTTTCTCACAACCAAACACACACTGAACCACTGCCTTCAGTATGCCGACCGCGCATGGGAAACAGGTTTTCGGTCGTTAGTCGTGCTAGGTGGCGATACGACTGTTGGAACGCCTCGCGTCGTCCCACATGGATCCGACCTACGACAACTGATTCGAAAGAGACAACCAAAACTAAAACTTGGCGGCTGGGCCAATCCACATGCCAACATCAGTAACCAAGTGGATTTTTTGCTTGAGAAAAATATCACTGCGAACTTTTTTTTGACACAGGTTGTTTCACACCATGATCGGAAGACTGTTGAACGATTCGTTACCGAAGCACGTCAACGTGAACTAACTTTGCCAGGGGTCTTTGGCGTATTTTTTTATCGAAGCGCAAGTATCGACACACTCGAATCTCTTGGACAATTTCTTCCGGTTCCAGCAGCTCATCTGAGCGCTGAGTTCGAAGCTGGGCTCACCGCAGTACAAATTTGCGCCCGATCTATTGCGATGCTCAGAGACGTAGGCGTCAGTAACATCTACGTTAGCAATCTGCCTGTGGGTAGAGCTACATCAACGCTCAAAGAAATTCTTTCAGAGGCCGAACAACCAACCGGCTAATCTTTTAGATACTGGCTACCAGCCAAAGGATTGTTTACTGATCTCGGTGCACGGTGGCTGGAGAAAACGCCGGCAAACAAATTGCCATATATTCTGCCCCTCCGGAGGCTGGACTGCTGTAGCGAATCCATTCACCCGGTGAAGCAACAACCGCTTGACCCGCGTTCACGTCAAGATGACCGCCTTCAAATTCCACGCGCAAGGACCCTCGAAGCACCACCGTAATTTCTTCAAAATCAGGACGTTGGCCAGGTTCCTCCCAGCCCTCTGGGGAAATCATACGAGCAACGCTCACACTTTGATGCCCGGAATTCACACGTCCCGCGTATTCTTCAATCTGCTTGGGTTTGGTCCCAACCGCTTCAACAATCGACGGTTCAGATATTAGTATCGGCATATTTGTAGTTCCTGTATAGCCTATCGAACATGTCGCCCACCATCGACACGAATCGTTTCCCCGGTGACGAAGCCAGTCCTCAACAGTCCGATGACGACTTCAGAAACCGCCTCCGAACCGCCCCACCGACCAAGCGGCGTGACCCGTTCGACCTCTTTAACTTGAGAGTCATCCAATGTTGTCGGCGGCGCGATTGGACCCGGTGCAATCGCGTTGACCAAAATATTGCCGCTAGAAAGTTCTAGCGCAAGGGCCTCCGTTAGACCCATAATTGCGCGCTTGGCGACATAATACGGAACGTACCCCTTGTACCGTGGTCGACCGCCCGCCGCCGTCCAGTCAGAGAAAAAAATAATATGCCCACCGCCGACACTCCGCATGTGCGGTACGGCTGCCCGTGCACACTCGTACGCACCGGCTAGATCTACCTGCAAAGGAGCATTCCAATCATCCGCCGTCAGTGTGTCAAAAGAACACCGACGGTATACAGACGCCATATTTACGAGGATGTCCAGCCTCCCAAATTCCGTCACCGTCTCGGCAATTAACCGACGAACCTCCAATGGTTCACCGATATCGGCTTTAACCGTAAGCGCTCGTCGGCCTGCCTCCCGAACCCGCGCCGCCGTCGCTTCCGTGACATCAACGGACTGATGGTAAGACAAGGCTACATCAACACCACGCTGCGCAAGGTCAACCGCAAGCGTCGCACCTATCCTCCGCGCGCCCGTAATTAATGCAACTTTATTCTTTAATTCCATCGGACCACCGGATTGTCGACGTTCGTGAATCTTCCGCACACAACGGAGGAATAGGGACTACTCGGCGGGTTGAATATGAAGGGGTTGCTCAGCT
>CAYFJM010000069.1:0-8850 GCA_964343415.1 uncultured Vicinamibacteraceae bacterium
GTACTGACACGGTCCAAGACCGCGCAAAAGAATCAGCATCATGAACCGTGTATTCGTAGAGTAATGTGTCTGCTGCAATACGGGAAAAGCGCTCTATCAACAGTAGATTCTTGCTCGATCCACGAAATGAGGTGTTTTCGGTGAAGTTGTTTGTTTCAACAATGAGTATGTCTTCAGCCCATCGTGCTCGTGAATCTCCACGCCATTGTCTGATGTGTGATGGAAGATGATCTGAGTCGTTAATCGGGATGACACGGGCATCGTGGACCATTTCATTTAGGATGACAACATGGTTACTTGTTTGAAATAGTTGCATGTTGTTGTTGTATGCACTTGGGTTCATGGGTGGTCCAGCGTTGAATCCAAGGATGCAACGTTCAAAGGCGCCTCGGTCTTCAGGGCCATGCGCGTCTCGTGCCAACTCGGTTCGGCGTATTTCTGACCGTGCGCGTGATTCCGGCGACCGTCCTGGTATGCGACCGGTAGGAGGATCGACGATTAGCGAGGTGCGGCGGTCGTTTGTTAATTGTCTACCGTAGTCCCACCAGAAGTCGTTGTAGCCGCCTGAAAGCGGAATACGGCCATCTGGTCCCGGTTGGTCTTTATCTAGAGTGGCGAGGCGTTCCTCTGTAAATTCAGCCGCTTCTTCTTCGGTGAAGACATCCCGTTCAGCGAGATGCCCTGGGCGTTCAAGCGGCGTCAGGCTACGAAAATCCCAGACACCCTGAAGATCAGGTCGACCGTCAGCCATCCGGGGGACCTCCCACGCGGTCTGTTCAGCTACCGTTTGACCAGTTGCGGTCTCAGGTGAGCACACACACAGACCAGTTGTTAGTGCGCACACAGTCATTATTAAGGACAGGTTATTCATCAGGCACTCCCTATCAATAAGTGTTGCCCTTGTATTATGCCTGCGAACGGTCGGTCTTGACAGATTGAGTTAGAGTCGTACAGTAGGCGCTTAAGGAGAAGTCAGATGAGACTACAGCGGTTTGTGCTTCTGGTATTCTGCGGGGTAATAGTCGGCAGTGGACTAGTCGCTGGACAGGAGAATTGGCCCCAGTTTCGTGGTGTGGCTGCCGGTGTGGTTCCCGATGACCCTAATCTACCTGAGACGTGGAGTGAAACGGACAACGTTGTCTGGGCCACAGATATTCCTGGTCTGTCGTGGAGTTCGCCAGTAATCACTGGTGACCATGTATTCGTGACAGCAGCCATCAGCGCTGGTGACGAACCGGAACCGATTAAGGGCCTCTATGACCCTGGGATGGAGAACGGGTCCGAAGGGTCAGAGAATGAGCACCGGTGGATGCTGTACGACCTGAGTTTTCAAACTGGCCAGATCAGGTGGCAGAGGGAATTGCATAGTGCTCCTCCACCTTTGAAGCGGCACCTTAAGAATAGTTTTGCCTCTGAGACTCCCGTAACTGATGGTCGTCGTGTGTATGTGTACTTCGGAAGCATTGGCCTGTTAGGAGCGTTTAACTTGAGTGGCGAGACTGTTTGGACACAGGAGATCGATGTCTATAACACGACGCTGGAGATGGGGACCGCCGCCTCCCCGATTTTGCATGGGAACCGTGTCTATATTGTGAATGACAATACAACGCGTTCGTTTGTGGCAGCGTACGACAAGGACAATGGCGATGAACTGTGGCGCGTGGATCGTGATGAACGCGGACAGAATTGGTCTACACCTTTTGTATGGGAAAACGAGTTGCGGACAGAATTGGTCACAGCTGGAACGCAAGGAGTGCGTTCATATGATCTTGAAGGTCAGTTGCTGTGGGAGATTCACGGCATGTCGGGACTCACCATTCCGACGCCATTTGCCAGTCATGGTCTGGTGTACATCAGTTCAGGGTACCCCGGAGGGGGCTTAAGGCCTGTATATGCGGTTCGGCCAGGTGCCGCTGGTGATATTTCTTTATTTTCCGAAGAAGCTATGCGTAGCGGGATCACTTCTGGGTTTCCAGGGACGTTGACGTCGTCTGAAAACATTGCGTGGTCGTATCCGCTACTTGGCACCTACAACACAACTGCGATTGTCTACGGCGACACCTATTACACGCTCTTGGACCGTGGCTTCCTTGTGGCGCATGATGCGCGTACCGGCGAGGAAATTTACAGCCGTAAACGGTTGGAGATTGGAAATGGCTTTACGGCATCGCCGTGGGCATATAACGGCAAGTTGTTTCTGTTGAGTGAAGATGGAGAAACCTACGTGGTCGAGGCGGGATCGGAGTTTAAGATTTTGCATAAGAACCCGTTAAATGAAATGACACTCGCGACGCCCGCGATCGCACGAGGCAGTTTGTTTATACGTACCCAATCGAAACTCTACCGTATTGCCAAAGGGGACTCGTGACATGTTGAGACCGGAAATGAGTAACAGTGTCACTCATAGCTTGATTGTTGGCGTACTTCTGTTGGTGCTTGTTGGCTTTTCGAGTGAAGCGGCGCATGCGCAAGTAATTCAACTGGAAGAGGTTGGTCAAATTCCTGGCCCGGTTGAACTTGTTCGTGTGTCTGGAAACTTCGCGTATGTGTCGGGAGGTCATACGTTCACCGTCTATGACTTATCGACCCCATCGATGCCGGTTGCTCGCAGTTCCTACGTTTTTCCTGAGGAAATTTGGGGTTTTCGTTTGGCTGGTGATCGCGCTTACGTCGGCGCGAACTTTTTTGGTCTTGGGATTATCAATATTTCCAATCCGGATGATCTTGTCTTGGTCAGCCAGCACAAAACACTTGGCCAGACGAAGATTGGAGATATTGCGCATGGCAAAGTCGGAATTATTGACCATATGGAAGGATTCGTTCTTATCGATGTAACGGATGAAGCCGCACCACAGGGCGTTGGATCATTTTTTCTTGACGGATATGCCCGAGACGTAGTGACTGCTGGTTCGTTTGCGTATGCCACTGATTCACCATCCGGTCTTTATATTTTTGATCTTTCTCAAGCCGGCGAGCCAAACCCTGTTGGTGTCGTACACGCCCCAGCCGCACCACGGGATATTGAAGTAGTTCCCGGTGACGCCAATCGCCCGACGTTGATTGTTGGTGCTGGAGGGGGAGACGTGCAGGTCTATGATGTGTCGAGTCCTGACTCTCCGAGCAGGATTGCAACATTTGAGACCCCCGGCCGCGCGACGCGGCTGTCGGTTAATCGTGGATATGCCTATGTGGCCGATGGTGATTCTGGTGTCCGGGTTGTTGGGCTGACGGATCCGTTTTCGCCTCAGCCTGCTGGCATGTTTTCTACGCCTCGTCCGGCGCGTGATGTCTCGGCAGACGGCGACCTGGTATTAGTGGTTGTTGGGGACAGCGAACGCGAAGGTGACGATCGGCGCGTGCTGATTCTTCAGCGGCAGTGAGTCAGGGTCCTTGATTGGTTGACTGAGGAACCAGATTCCGGCGATGAGAAACAAGATCCCGGATAGTTTGGTGAGCATTGCTGTGCGGAGTAGCGCGTGATCAATTAAGACGAAGAGAGTCGCGCCGAGCATCCAGAACAGATTCATTATTCCCGCCACGAAGGCAAGAGTCATTAATGCCCAGCAGCACCCGACGCAGTGCATACCGTGCCGGATTCCCATTTTCACGGCACCAGACCATCCGTCTCGCCACGACGTCAAAAAGAAACCGATTGGCGATTGGCAATGGATCAGACATCTGTTTTTTAGAGGAGTCATCTGGAAGATACCGGCAACAATAAGAAATGCACCAGGCACCAACGGATTTGTTGGTACCCCCATGGGCGATGCGAGTCCGGTATAAAACAGTGCGGCTTGTACTGTTGCGGCGGCAAGACTGAACCCGGTCCAGACAAGCAAATAGCCTGAGAGAAAAAGACCAGGAAATAATAATGGTGAGTCGTTACTTGTTCGCCGCATGGCCAGTAGCCAAGGCCCGACAGCCGGCAACATCATGACTGCCATCATGGCAGTCCACATCAAAACATTACTGAGGAATATCAAGGCGCCGAACATACAGTCTAATCACCAACATGCCAGGAAAAGTAGGAGTAGAGTGCATGCGTATCTTTGACTGCAAAGCCTAGCGTTGGGTCGATGTGATGGGATTGCCCACGAGCCATCGTATGAACAGGCCCATGAATCACATTGTGGAGATTTGAGATGATGGCATCTCCATCGTCGTCGGCGCCGCGGATCGCCCTGACTGTAGTTTCAAAGATTCCGGGAACATTTAATGTCTTTTGACGTCCATTGTCCTCAAACGTCATTGGTACGAGACGGGTTTCGAGTTGCTTGGAAACGAAACGGTTTAACACAGACCATGGGCCACCAGTATGACCTGAAAAAATTGATTCCAGTGCTTGGCGTTGTGCTGGCGATGTTTGTTCATCAATGTAAAACATTTGAACCCAGTCACCTTTGTACATCGTTGCTGGAGCATCGAATATGACGGCAATGTTGGTGTTATTTAGTGTGACGTCATCAAATTGACCGGAGTCAATATGAAAACACCAATGGCCTTGGCATCGGTCACCGTCACACGTGTGCTTAAAAGAAACATGAGCAGGGCAGAGCAGTTGGCAACTGCAGTTTTCAAAAAGGAGTCCGTTCGCGTTCCAGCGGTGAGATGCCATGATCATTAGGGTTGGACTGCATCGATTCGGAACGATTCCAAAAGATCCGTTTCGTCTGCAAGTTCTTCGGTGCCTGAGGGAAAACCATTTTCGGACAACATAAACGCAAGCACCAAGGCTTTTTCAGTGCGCGTCATGCTTCGCGGGCGCCCTTCCGGCATTGAAATACGTATGTTTTCAAATAATTCTCCGACGGAGCGGCCATTCCAAGCCCACCGAAAATCCGGACCAGCGAGTGCCGGTGCTGTTTCGCCTCCTTCCAGTTCCGGTCCGTGACATTCAGCACAGGAGGTCTCATACAGTCCAGCACCCTGAGAGGCCTGCTCCGAAACGTAGATGGCATCCCAAGTGGATGTGAGGTTTTGTCCGGTGATTGGTGCGACGAGTAGGAGCCACAGGAAGACGCTGGATATAGCTGTGCGTTGGTATTTCAACAAAGTGTTTTGATTGTACTGAATTAGCCGGTCGGTATCCTGTTGGAATCGGCAGGATTTGAGTTGCCAAGTCGAATGTCAAGGTCTTCATAGACAGGATTACGTCGGAATTGGGCAACTGCAAGGATTGCTTCGATTAGAAGCCAGAGTGCTAATCCGAAGATGATGATTCCGGTTGTCAGTAACATCCATTGCCGGTTGATCAGAAAATCGAATAGATTGCTCGTCATGGCGATTAAGGTCGAGGCGAGCATGAATAGCATTGGAATGGTCGTATAGAGAATCGGTTTTCCGCGTCGGAAGAGATAGAGGGTGATGGCGAGCAATGCGAGTCCAGCGAGGAGTTGATTGGTGGTGCCGAATAGTTGCCATAGGATGAGCCCAGCGAATTCACCGTCAATCTGTGCGAAGGCAAAGAACCATATTGCTGTGACCGCAACGCCAGTTGCGGCAATACGGTGTTGAAGTATTGGAAGACGAAATGTTTCTCCCATTTCTGAGACGTTGTAGCGAAGTAGTCGTGTTGCGGAGTCGAGTGACGTAAGCGCAAACGACACGACAATAACCGCTATAAATGTGGTGCCAGTCGCTTCCGGTATGCCAAGGGTCTTAAGGAAATAGGCGGCACCTCGGACAAATGCTGCGATGTTATTTTCGAGGCCATCGGCAACCTGCCAGCTGATGTAACGCTCAAGCCACGCTTCACGCGAGATGAACCCGGCCGTGCAGGCTAGAACAGCCATTAATCCAAGTACAGATTCACCCAACATGGCTCCGTAGCCGACAAAACGTGCATCCTTTTCATTCGCGAGTTGTTTTGCGGATGTTCCCGAGGAAACCAAGGCGTGAAATCCGCTGGCGGCACCGCAGGCAATGATGACAAATACAAACGGGAAGATAGGTGGAGCACCAGTGGGGGTTAGATCAAGCGCCGGAGCCGCAAAGGAAGGATTTGTTGCAATAAATCCTATGTACATGGCCGCAACACCAAGATAAAGAAGCAAACTGTTGAGATAGTCTCGTGGTTGCAGCAGTAGCCACACGGGGAGAACACTTGCGGCATAGGCGTAGCCAAGGAGAAGCCATTTCCACTGCGTAAGACTGGGGCCGAGAACGGGATACTGAATACCAACAGCGAGTAGCATCAGACCGAAAACAAAGCCGACTACGGTTAATTGTTTTAGGCCGTAGTCTCGACGGTGAATTGCGATGCCCATCAGTCCGGCAATGAGTATTAACCCACTGCTCGGGATAGCCGCTTCCGGATAGAAGTCAGCTGTGAGCAGTACGGCGATAACGTGAACGAAGACTCCCATTGCAAGCGCAATCAGAAAAAAAATGACGAGATGAAACAATGTCTTTGCCCGCGTTCCGATAAGACTTTCCGTGATTTTCCCGAGAGACATTCCTCGTCCTCTAATTGACACAACGAGTGCACCGAAATCGTGAACGGCGCCGACGAAGACGGCGCCGATAACCACCCACATCATCGCTGGCACCCAACCCCAAATCACGGCGATTGCTGGTCCGAGCATTGGTGATAGTCCTGTGATTGACGCGTACTGATGTCCGAACAAGACATAACGGTTCGCCGGAAGATAGTCGATGTCGTCGCGAAACGTATGTGCCGGTGTTGGTCGTGCTGAATCGATCGCAAAAACGCGTGAGGCTAAAAAGCGACTGTAATAACGGTAGGCTACGAGGTAGCACATTATGCAGACGCCGGCAGCGACGAGGGGGCTGACCGTCATGTTTTCAGTAATTCGCTACCGATGTCTCGCAGTGCTTCAAGGCCATGGACATCATGAGGCTGCAACGGGACGATAGTGCGTGGCAGTCCACAAAACACGTCAGCGATTTGTTTGAGATATTGGTTTTCTTGCAAACGTCTTGCGTCAATGAAGTTGCCGGACGCAGAGATTGTGCTCGTAAGAACTCGATTGATGACCAGCGCAGACACTGAGATGTCGAATTTGCTTAGGGTCTTCGTCACTTTTTGGCTCTCAAGTATGGACAATCGGTCTGCATTTAGAACTAAAAGGAATGCGCTCACCGAATTATCAAGCAAGTACTCTCGTGCCGTCGTGAATTTTCTTCGTCTAGCGGTCAGTAAGTCGTTGACGCGTTCCTCGACGCTATCGGGCTCGTAGTCTTCGGCGGTATCCAGCTGGGAGAGGTCGTCCCCCTTGCGTCGTGCGCCACCAAGATGTCCAAGCATGGCTGAAAGTCGATCCGATTGCCGGCGGCGTTTTAAGAGGCCGTCGGTCCAAGCGCTCATGACCTCTGGGAGTGAGAGTAGTCGCACGGTATGCCCACTCGGTGCCGTGTCAAAAATGACTAGGTCATATCGAACGCCGGCAGTTGCCATTAATTCTGCGACGCGCTCCAATAGTGCTGCCTCGGTGGCGCCAGGTGCATGGGTTGCGAGATTAAGTTGGCGGTCAATCTCGGTATATAACCGTGGATGTACAAAACTTTTCATCTGTTGTTTGACGGTTGTAATATGCGCGGTCGCTTCGTGATCCGGGTCGATTTCTAGGGCCGTGAGCTTGGGCGCGAGTTGTGTCTCGTGGTCGCCAATCTCCTGTCCGAAGATATCGCCGAGCGAATGCGCGGGGTCTGTGGATACGAGAAGGCATGACCGACCACGCTCGGCAGCAACTGTTGCAAGTGCGGCGGCCGTCGTTGTTTTGCCGACTCCACCTTTGCCGCCAACAAAAAGTATGCGGCGCTCAATCAGGCTGTTAACAACACCGGAAATGGTCAAGGGGGGAGTGCTCCAGTCCCATGCGGGTGTGCCATTCATGGAATCGTTCGAGCAAGATTGGTTGTAGTTCGAGTGTGTAGTAGGTCGCAGGATTGGGTATTCCCAAGAGCTCTGCGTACACAAACAACATAAAAAGGTCGTCTTCGTCGCGCTTTGCTCTGGCTACCGCGCCCCGATATGGGGCCTCGTAGAACTCCCTAAGTAGTTCACGAAATGTGTTCGAGCGAGGGCCGGTCATCGTTCTTTCGAAATGCGTAATGTGTGCTACTTACCTATTGCGGCCGTTTGGGCCGCACGTCGCTCGCGCATTAGGGCAGATGAAGCTTCGAGCATGACGAAAATTGCACAGATGATTATGGCGATGTCAATGGTCAATAGGACGTACTGTCCGGCTGCGAACAGATCCCGCACTTGGATCAATGCGCTGGCAAGTGCCATTGTTGTGACAAAGATCATTGGCGTCAGCGTGTAGCGTGTTGGGCGGCCAAGTTTTACGAGAATCGTGCTAATCACTAGCAGCGTCAAGCCCGCTAGAAGTTGGTTCGTCGTTCCAAATAAGGGCCAGATTGCCATGCCACCCGTCCCGATTGGGGCCCCAGGCGGGGTCGCACCAAAGGCCAGGACAAGGCACGCAGAAACGGCCACCACAGTGGCGAAGTAGCCGTTATTCAGTATGGGGATGTTGTAAATCGTTCCCCATTCTTGAATGATGTAACGCTGTAATCGAACACCAGCATCCATAGTGGTGCCAGCGAACAGTACTGCCATGACTGTGAGCAGTGTCTCAGCAAATGTAAAAGACAGGCCAAGGCCATCGGATGCGATTGTGGCGCCTCCTTGTACAAACGCACCCATGCCGCCGGCACCGAAGTTCGTATACATCGCATCCCATTCACTAAAAGTTGCAAACCCTGCAGTTGCAGCGATAATGGCAACTAGTGCAAGTGCGCCTTCGCCCACAGAACCCAGGTACCCGACCTGTCTGGCATCCGTTTCTTTGTCGAGTTGTTTCGAGGTCGTTCCAGAACTCACGA
>CAYFJM010000070.1:0-8697 GCA_964343415.1 uncultured Vicinamibacteraceae bacterium
TTCGTCTTACGGTTTAGCCTTTCAGGCCTCTTGGCTATAGCGATCGTGTCAAAAACCCTTGGTGCGCAGTCGACTTCTGAAACTGTGCTTGTCTCAGTTTCGGTTATGGTCACTCCATTTATAAATCTCACTGGGAACCCAGACGACGATTGGATCGGGCGCGGTACTTCGGAAAGTATTCGTGCAGAAATTGAGTCGCGGATGGACCTTCGTAACGGCTTAGTGTTGATTGGTAGTCAGGGAGGAAGCGGTTCCGACGAGGAAATTCTGCAGCAAGCTAATAGACAAGCGGCCACGCATGTTCTCACCGGGACTTATCAACACAGCGAGAGTCGTATCAGGATTATTGCGCGGCTTATCGAGGTGGATACTCAGGAGGTGGTCGGAGTTACCACGACAGATGGTGAACTTTCCGAATTATTTCTTTTGCAGGATCGGATTGCCGCCGGAATACTGGAAGAAATTGGGGCGGTTGTTGGGTCTCTGCCCAATAGTTCTTCAAGACCCAGTGAATCGGCAATGACTACTGGCCAAACGGAGGAGGGGGGTCGCCAGGCAGGGTCCGCATCTGCAGTTGTGTCTGGCCCAACGACTAGCCTTGCCGGACTGATTGATGGTCCGTCGGCACCAGTGCCGCCTGCGGTGATGCGCCGAGACGAGCAGGGGCGTACAACGGTCCGCGCAATTAAACTGGATGAGGGTATACGGTTGGATGGAGTCCTTGATGAGGCGGTCTACAGTGCCATTCCAGCGATCACAGATTTCATACAACAAGTTCCGATAGTAGGTGCGCCGGCGACTGAGAAAACGGAAGCATGGATTCTGTTTGATGAAGTAAACATTTACGTGTCAGCACGTGTGTGGGATTCGGCTCCGGAGAGCGAGTGGATCGCCAATGAAATGCGTCGAGATACGAGCCAGCTTCGTCAAAATGATACGTTTACGGCCTTCTTTGACACGTTTTACGACCGCCGAAATGGTTTTAATTTTTATACGAATCCACTCGGTGCTCGCGCTGATCAGCAATTTACTAATGAGGGAAACCCAAATGGTGATTGGAATCCGGTGTGGGACGTGCGCACTGGCCGTTTCGATGGGGGCTGGACTGTGGAGATGGAGATCCCGTTTAAGACACTCCGTTATCGTTCCGGAACACCACAGATATGGGGAATTCAATTGCGTCGGGCGATTCGACGAAAGAACGAGTGGGTGTACCTCACTCGTTTGCCAATCGCGGCGGGGGGAGGAAGCGGATCAGCTGGCATCTTTCGTGTATCTGCCGCCGGTACTTTAGTCGGGATTGAGCCGCCCCCGGCGAGTCGGAACATTGAAATTAAACCTTATGCAATCGGCGGATTGACAACTGATCGGACTGCGGACCCCGTCGTCAATAATCGGCTGGACGGTGATTTCGGATTAGATGTCAAATACGGGATTACTGAGAATTTAACGGCGGATTTTACCTACAACACTGATTTTGCTCAGGTAGAGGTTGATGAACAACAGGTCAACCTGACTCGATTCGGTTTGTTTTTCCCTGAGAAGAGAGAGTTTTTTCTGGAGGGACGTGGCATTTTTCAGTTTGCGCGTGGCGGAGTCGGTGGCCGTCGACCAGGGGGTTCTGGTGGTGTATTTGGCGGAGTTAATACACCGACCTTGTTCTACAGTCGACGTATCGGTCTTCAGCGCGGACGGGTCGTTCCGATTCTTGGAGGCGGTCGTGTCACGGGAAAGATTGGTCAGTTCGACGTTGGGGCTTTAAGTATTCAGACCGATGATGAGGTTAATGCTTCTGCAGAATCAACGAATTTCACGGTATTGCGTCTGAAGCGAGACATTCTTCGTCGAAGTTCCGTTGGCGGTATTCTTACGAATAGGTCGGTGTCGACGCGTGGGCACGGTTCGAGTCAAACCTATGGAGTGGACAGTACTTTTGCCTTTTATGACAACCTCAGCATGCTTGGCTACCTTGCGAAAACCGAAACACCGGGTCTTACCGGTAAGGATTCCAGTTATCAAGGCAAATTTGATTACGCGGCGGATCGCTATGGTCTGCAAGTGGACCATTTGGTCGTCGAAGATAATTTTGTTCCCGATGTAGGGTTTGTAAGACGAGACAATTTCAGACGCACGTTTGTTGAGGGACGTTTCAGTCCCCGTCCCCAATCAATCGACTTAGTCCGCCAGTTCAGTCTGACTGGAAGTACGGATTACATTCTCGTTGCCGATACCAATGTGTTGGAAACCAGGCTTAATCAGGTTCGGTTTAATACTCAATTCGAAACCAGTGACCAACTTTTTGTTACGGTCAATGACAACTACGAATTCTTGGCGCAGCCGTTTTCTCCCTCGCCGAGCGTTACCTTACCAGTCGGAGGTTATGGGTTTTCAGATACAGAAGTCGGGTACTCGATTGGACAGCAACGTCGTGTTAATGGCCAAGTGTCTATTAAGCGGGGTGGATATTTTAGTGGTGACATTACCGCACTAAGCTTTCGGCAAGGGAGGATCGCTGTTTTGCCACAAATGTCTGTCGAACCCAGCATTTCGTTTAATTGGATTGATACGCCAGAAGGGGCTTTTCGTACGGATCTTGCGGTGACCCGCGTGAATTACGCATTTAACCCACGGATGTTTTTTGGTGGACTTGTTCAGTACAACTCGGCAAATGACACGGTCAGTAGTAATTTACGCTTTCGTTGGGAATATAGCCCTGGGAGTGAATTTTTTGTTGTCTATACCGAGGAGTACACGACAGATCCTTTGCGACCGAATCGAATGACGGATTTAAGAAATCGTGGATTGGTGATGAAATTTAATCGGTTATTCCGGTTCTAACGGTTAACCAGGCCAAGGTTGCGGACGATACCCAGCACGGCCTTTGAGCGATTCAGCGAATACAAGTGTAAGCCGGGGGCACCTCCTGCGAGGAGCGCTTCGCATTGTTTCGAGGCGTACTCGATGCCGAAGGCTGTTACCGCGTCATCGTCGTCTTCTAATCTGTCGAGTTCGGCGAGGAGCGGTTTGGGTAGCGACGCGCCACAGAGTGCGCTGAATCGTTTGATTTGCGCGCTGCTAAGAATCGGAAGAATGCCCGGTGTGATCGGTACGTGCACATGGAGTGTATTTGTCAGATAGTCAACCATTTGGAAGTAGTCGTCATTATCAAAAAAAAGTTGTGTCAGAATGAATTGTGCGCCATGGTCAACCTTATTTCGAAGTCGTTGCCAATCAATTTTGCGTCCTTCTGTGCAAGCGATATGTCCCTCGGGAAATCCGGCACAACCAATTGATGTGTCGCTGTTTGTGTGTTGCTTAATGAAGTCGATCAATTGGTAGGCGTAACCGAAGTCACCAGCTGAACTGAGTTCATCAGGACTGTCCGATGGAGGGTCACCGCGGAGTGCGAGTATGTTCCGAATGCCTTTCGCGTTGGCTTCATTAATGTAATCGAGAACGTCGCTAGCTGAACTGGCAAGACATGTTAGGTGGGCCATGCCGGTAATTCCGAAATCGCGCTGGATACGATCCACCACACCAAGTGTTTTGTCTCGGGTACTGCCACCAGCACCATAAGTCACAGAACAGAAGTCTGGCTGGACTTCTTCGAGCCGCGGGAGAACGCGTTTGTAAAGGCTTTCTTCGCCTTGCGGAGTCTTGGGAGGGAAAAACTCCACAGAGATTGCGGGCCGCTTCCGTGTAGAGCACTCCGCGTAAATGTCAGAAATCGTCCTCACGCCACTAGTGTCGGTCAAAAGGTCTAACTCCGGTAGGGTGACAATACTGTTCGGCTGTTGCAAACTTGCCAGATGGAGCCAACACAAGAGCCGTCTACGCGTCCTTTTACTTCGTTTGTACCTGAACAATCTGACCTTCCTGAACTTACGTTTCGGGCCGTGTTTCTTGGAACCGCCATGGCAATTGTTCTTGGTACAGCAAATGCCTATCTTGGCATGCGAGCAGGACTTACCGTGGCCGCAACATTTCCGGCTGCAGTGGTTGCGATGGCAGCCTTACGCATCTTTGGTGGGTCCGTGCTTGAGGAGAATATGGCACGAACCACCGCGTCTGTTGGCGAGGCTCTTGTAGCTGGTGCGATATTCACTATCCCGGCATTTGTCATCACTGGTGTGTGGGATGAACTTCGCTATTGGGAAAGTACCGCCATCATGCTCGTCGGGGGATTACTTGGTGTTTTGTTCATTGTGATTCTCAGGAGGACACTGGTTGTCGAGGCTGAGTTGCCGTTTCCAGAGAGTGTCGCCGCGGCTGAATTGGTCAAGGCCGGTCAAGGAGGCCAACGAACTGGTGCAGCTTTTGTATTTAAAGCGATGGGGGTCGCGGCTGCATGGGAACTCATCAAGAACGGAAATGGGATCAAACTCGTCGCCGATTCGGCGACGGCATTTGTTTCACTTGGACGGTCAACTATCGAAATGCTTGGCCAGCAAATTACCTATGTTGGGGGTTTTCTGTTGCAATCGCCTGCAGCGTCACCGGCGCTTGTTGGTGTGGGGTTTATAGTCGGTCCGCAAATCGCGTCGACGCTGTTCGCTGGGGCGGTAATGGGGTGGTTATTACTCGTACCGCTGAGCCTGTATCTCAATCCGCAATTAGCAGCACAAGCGACAGACGCCGCAGGTTTTATTGAACTTAGTACCGAAGTTTGGCTCAGGCAGGTACGACCTCTGGCAGTGGGTACGATGATTGTTGCTGCATTTTATACGTTGTTTAAGCTCAGAACGTCGCTGTTCCAAGGAATCGGTAGTGCCATGACGGACCTTCAATCGTCACAGGGGACTGTAAGTGGTCGTCGTGATGTAGACCTTAATTTCCAGAAAATTGGTTTAGCCATTGCTGTCCTATGTATCCCCCTTTTTGGGCTGTACTGGTACTTCAGTGAAAGCCTGCCAGGTGCGGCTTTACTGACCGTCATGATGGTGATACTCGGGTTTTTGTTTGCGGCAGTTGCCGGCTATCTTGTTGGATTACTCGGGAGTTCAAATAATCCGATTAGTGGACTGACGCTAAGTGCATTGCTTATTGCGGCTGTTGTAATGGTTGGTATTGGTGTGACCGGGTCGAGTGGTGTGCTTGGAGTTCTGGCCGTGTCAGGTGTTGTGTGCTGTGCATGCGGGATTGCGGGCGATATGCTTCAAGACCTCAAGGTTGGACATATCCTGGGCGGCACACCGTGGAAAATGCAGGTCGGAGAGCTGATCGGTGTAACAGTTGCGGCACTTGTGTTGATTTGGCCAATGATCTTGATGGATGAGGTCTACGTTATTGGAAGTCCTGAACTGCCTGCGCCACAGGCTGGCCTGATGGCACTCATTTCGCAAGGTATCGTGGGTGGAGACATGGCATGGCCTTTGGTTATGACCGGGATGGCACTAGCAGCTGGGCTGATTCTTATTAATGCCCAGTCGCCGATGCTGATTGCCGTCGGGATGTATCTTCCTTTTCCTTCAACAGCGGCAATTTTTGTTGGGGGACTCATGGCTTGGTGGCTTACTCGGTCTCTGGAATCACAGGAGGCAAGTGAAGATGACCGTACACGCGCAACGAATACTGGGGTGTTGTTGTCGTCTGGGTTTATTGCCGGAGAGGCGTTGATGGCTGTACTGCTGGCGCTAGTCGTGGGAGCCAGTGAGGCATTTCCCTGGATAATGTTTCCGCAAATTGCCGATAGTGCATTAGCTGGTGCACTTGTCTTTGGGCTTCTCTTTTATATGTTAATCAAGATTCCCTTGGCGGCCATGCGTTCTAATGTTCCGGATGTCAAGACTGAGTAATTTATGAGCGAAGCTGAACGCTTCTGGAGTGCGCGCCCGTATCGGCGGTTGGAGTGGCGGGAGGGTACTGATGGGCGTGTTGTTGTTCTCAGGCCTCGACTTGGAGAAGGCCGGCTCGGCCGATGGGTAGGTGGTCTACTGCGCGATCCGTACTACCGCATTCGGCTGGATGACTTCGGTACTTTTGTCTGGAAGGCGTGTGACGGAGAGACCCCCCTCAATGAGATTGCGCAGCAGATGCAAAACCAGTTCGGTCGAGATGTTGAACCAACAGATGAGCGGCTCGGGCGATTTGTTCAGACTATGCTTCGGTCACGCCTTATCGCGGTTGGTACAGATTTGTGATCGGTAGTCGCCGGTCTTTCCCGAAAGCTCTTGTCGATATTCGGACACCTGGCGGGGCCTGACGACGTTTATATTCAGCGCGGTCGACTAAACCGATTACTTGACGCACCGTCGCAGGATCAAAGCCACGGGCTTCGATTTGTGTCGGATCTTCGTCGTATTCAACGTACCGCTGCAAGATGCCATCAAGTACGTCGTAAGGTGGTAGAGAGTCGGTATCTAATTGCTCATTTCGTAGCTCTGCTGTAGGCGGTCTATCAATAATGCGTTGGGGGATAATGGGCGTATCACGATTCCGCCAGCGTGCCAGCTTATACACCCATGTTTTGAAGACATCTTTCAGGACCGCGAAACCTCCAGCCATGTCTCCATAGAGCGTGGCATATCCGACACTGAGCTCGCTTTTATTGCCAGTTGTAAGCACCAACCAGCCAAACTTGTTAGACAGTGCCATCAACAAGTTTCCTCGAATGCGTGCCTGCAAATTTTCTTCTGTTGCATTGCGCTCAGTGTCTGTGAATACATCTATCAGGCATGATTCGTAGGAGGTAGCTAAATCATCGATAGACAGTTCAAGTAGTGAGACATTGAGATTAGATGCGAGCTCGCTGGCATCCAACCGGCTGATGTTCGCAGTAAATTCTGACGGCATCGATACAGCTGTGACGGCGTTTGGGCCAAGTGCATCAACGGCCACTGTGAGTGCCAGTGCAGAGTCGATCCCGCCAGAAAGCCCGAGCACGGCACCCTGAAATCCATTCTTCTTTACGTAATCTCGGGTTCCCACAGTGAGCGCTGCGTAGACTTCGGCCTCAGGACTTAAGGCTGGAGCCATTGTCCTGTTTTGGACAATGGGTGTTGCGGGTGACGGCGAGAGTGGTGGTCCTTGAGTTATCACGATGCGGTTGGACTGCGCTTTGGCTGTGGGCCGACGTTCCCCACTTTGTTTTCGAGTAGCTACTTCATCCAGATCGATATCGACAACTATGAGGTCTTCTGCAAATTGTGCGCCACGGGCAAGCACCGTTCCGGTCGGACCAATTACGAGGCTGTGTCCATCGAACAGTAATTCATCTTGACCACCCACGCCGTTACAGAAAGCCAGAAAACATCGGTGCTTAATGCATTGCTGGGCAAACAGTTGTTCTCGCTCCGTGCCTTTGTTCCTGTGGTACGGCGATGCCGAGAGGTTAACGATCAGTTCAGCTCCTCCCGCAGCTGTGGCCCATACGAGGGGCCCGCTATCCATCCAGATGTCTTCGCATATGGTGACGCCGATCAGGCAGCCACCAATGTTGATCACGGCTGCTTCAGTACCAGCGGTGAAATACCGTTGTTCGTCAAAGACGGCATAGTTCGGGAGATGATGTTTTAGGTATCGTGCTGCGACTTGTCCATTTATGAGTATCGCAGCGGCGTTATGAAGTGTCTTAGTATCCGGATTGATCATCGGGTAGCCGATGAGGGCGCTGATGTTAGATGAGGCTGGCGCAAGCTCATCCACTGCGTCGGCAGCATTATCGATGAAATCTTTTTTTAACAGCAGGTCTTCTGGTGGATATCCTGTGATTGATAGTTCAGGGAAAATAATCAGATCGGCACCATGTTCTTGTGCTTGAGAGAGGCGCACGCGTGCGCGTTGAACATTACCTGAAAGATCGCCAACAGGCAGATTATCTTGGGCGAGTGCGACACGTACCACGCGAGGCATAACAGCAAGCGTACCGAGGCTTTAACGGAGAATCACGTTTTCACTAGGTAGATCGGAAAGGCCAATTGTTGCTGCGATTTCTCTGATTCTACCTTGCACGATTCTTACGTTGTTTGGTCCTATCCCCAAGAATTGTTTTTGTGCCGCCGAGAGGTCTTGAAAGTCGGCATCAGTATATTCGTAAAAAAAGGATGCTCGTGGTTCAATGATCGGACGGCCTTCAATAATTGGCACTTCGAGTATATGGGTGGTCGCCCTCTGAAACGCACTTGCGAATGACGAGTCAGGAATGCCTAGTTCGGCGTAGGCCTCATCCAGTAGTGGCAAAAGTTGGCGATAAAGTTGGGCAGTGCCGTTTACGTCAAGTGATGCGATGGTGGCGGCGAGTCCATCGTACCTGGTGTAACTGGCCGGTGAAATTCTCAATGCCGTTTCACTGTCATCTATAGCGAATCGCGATGACGGTCTCATAAAGGGGACGTGTTGTGCTGGGTTATTGCCGTTAGCCACATTTTCTACTGCAACGACAAATCGTCGTATCAGATCGTCAGGAATCAACCAGCTCGAAAAATTTGGATGAGCCGAGAGTGTGGACAGAAGGTCCCTAATGACGGCATCACTGTTAGCAAGAGCTGGCAGTTCAAATGGAGGTGGTTCAGGCTCAGGTTCAGGCGTAGGTTGAGGCGGCGGCGGCGGCGGGGGTGGCGGTGCCTCGGTTACAATTTCTTCCGGCGGTGCTTCTTCTCCGGGGTTGAGTAGCCAATAGGTGGAAATCGCCAAAAGGACGACGACGCCGACCACGGCGCCGATCATGGCTCGTGGCTGTTGCTTGAAGTCCATAGTCTA